>MTOL01000512.1 GCA_002011685.1 Deferribacteres bacterium JdFR-76 | reverse complement strand
GCCGCATCTGCGGCTTACCGGACTGATGACCATCGGAAAATTTACGGATGATGAACAAGAGGTGCGTGCGTGTTTCCGCACACTGGCAGCTCTTCTGGAGCGCATCAACCGCGAAAAGATTTACCCGGAGCCTCTCCGGCATCTCTCCATGGGGATGAGCTCCGACTTTGAATGGGCCATTGAGGAAGGCGCAACCATTGTGCGCATTGGTACCGCAATCTTTGGCCCGAGAATCGATCACTAAATGGGAGGAAGGACCTTGAAGCTCACGCCACTTGACATTAAGAAGCAAGAATTCCGTAAAGTGCTGCGGGGATACGATCCTCTGGAAGTGGAAACATTTCTGGAAATGGTTGCGGACGAGTACGAATCGCTGCAAAAGGAGGTGGAATCGCTCCGTGCAGAAGTCCGTACCCTCCAGACCCAGCTCAAGGACTACCAGCAGGTGGAGCAAACCCTGAAACAGACCCTGATGAACGCTCAGGAATCCATTAATCGGGCGAGAATGAATACCGAAAAAGAAGCCAGCCTGATTATTCATGAAGCGGAGCTGAAAGCAGAAAAAATCCTGGATGAGGCGCGGAGGGAAGTGGAGAGACTGCGCAACGATATTGTGCTGTTGCGTTCCCAGAAAGAATCGTTAGCCAGAAGGTTGAAGCACCTGCTGGAATCCCANTTGGAATTGATTGAAGTGCTGGCAAAGGAAGATGCAGATCTGGAACGGCTCCGCTCGCNGGAAAAAGAGGAAAAGGCGNAGGCAAAGATCCACGCTGCTGAACCGGAAGTGCAGAAAACCGCAAAGGCACCAGAAGGCTCTCTGGAAGAGGACCTTTCAACCGAAGGGGTGGAGCCGGAGCAGAAAGAAGAAACCCGCAAGACACCCGAAGTTCCGGATGAAGACCAGATGATTTTCTGATCCGACACGAATAGGGAGGAACCATGAAACGGACGCTTCTATTTTTTCTGGGGGGAATTCTCCTCTTTTCCGGCTGTTCGCGTTATGTGGTGGTTTCTTATGATCAGCTAAAGGTGCCCTCGGAGGTCAGGCTTACGATGAGACAGGGTCAGACCCTGGCTGGAGTGGTTCAGGAGAAAAAGGGTGACACACTGCAACTTGCGGTGCGGGGAACCCTTCAGCAAATAGCTGCGGCAGATGTATCCCGCATTGAAATGCTGCCCCCTGTGTACGACGAAGGCGGTGGCCTGATTACCGAGACGGAAATCGCCCGGGCCAACACCCACCGGAGAACCTGGTTTTACACTATAGGCGGCGGAGCTCTCAGTTTTGGGACCAGTTTGTTTCTCAGCTCCCTTTATTACCGCAATCAGAAGGATAAAGAGTTCAGCGTGATAAACCCGTTTTCGGTGGCCGGAGGGGTGTTGGGGATGATCCTGTTCAACCGCATCGGAGCAAAGCGGGACCGCCTGTTTGCCATTGAAAAAATCCGCGATCAGCGGAAGCTGGAGGCGCAGCGGCTGTTAGAAGAAAAACGGAAGGAGAGGGAGCGCCTGATGAAGGAACTGGAGGCGCTCAAAAAGGAAAAAGAGCGTATTGAGCAGGAAAAGAAAAAACTTCAGGAGAAGATGAAAAAAAAGAAGAAAAAGGAATAGAGGAGGATCTGATCGATGACGGAATTGCGGAGACAGCTGCAGGAAACGGTTTCGTTTTTGCGCACTAAAACCCAGAGCAAACCGCCCATCGGTATCATTCTGGGAACAGGATTGGGCGAACTGGCCAATGAAATTGATAAGGAGGTGGTAATCTCATATAAAGATATCCCTCATTTTCCCATTTCCACGGTGGAGTTCCATGCTGGAAATCTTATTTTTGGCAAGCTGGCCGGCAAAGATGTGGTGGCCATGCAGGGGCGCTTCCACTATTATGAAGGTTATTCCATGAAGCAGATCACCTACCCGGTGCGGGTGATGAAAGAACTGGGCGTCAAAGTACTGATGATCTCCAATGCCTGCGGCGCGCTGAATCCTATTTTCCGGGCCGGAGACATCATGGTGATCTACGATCATATCAACCTGCTGGGAGACAATCCGCTCATTGGGCCCAATGATGACGAACTGGGACCGCGGTTTCCAGATATGTCTGAGCCGTATTGCCAGGAATTTATCGATTTGGTAGAAAAAATTGCCCTGGAGGAGAAGATCAAACTTCACAAAGGCGTGTATGCGGCAATGACCGGACCCAGCCTGGAAACCCGTGCCGAATACCGGATGCTGCGGATTATCGGGGCCGATGTGGTGGGCATGTCGACCGTTCCAGAGGTAATTGTGGCGGTGCACGCGGGAATCAAAGTGCTGGGAATGTCGGTAATTACAGATGAATGCTTTCCTGATGCTCTTAAGCCGATCGATATTAACGAAATTCTCCGGCATGCAAAGGAAGCGGAACCCAAACTGACCGTGATCATGAAACGCTTTGTGGAACAAATTTCTCCTTGACATTTTTGTAAAATCCCTGTATATTTTGCACCAAAATTATTTGAGGAAAAAGATCGAGAACGGTTAAGCATGATGGCCACCTCCTACAATTTCGGTTTCTCCTTTTACGGTTACTATTTTTGGTTTCCGTAAAAGGGGAGGTGTATTCTGAGTTCGGCTCAGAAACCCTCCCAGAGGCATCATCTTGGGAGGGTTTTTTATTTTATGGGCTGGGGAAAAAAGCCGGGATGGACAGCGGAGGGATAGGAAAGAGGAAATTTTGAACGGAGTGCAGTCCATGACTGTACGTGGCATTCGCGGAGCAAATCGGATTGCGGAGAATACGCGAAAAGCTATTCTAGATGGTACAAGAGAGGTGCTGATGGC
>MTOL01000355.1 GCA_002011685.1 Deferribacteres bacterium JdFR-76 | reverse complement strand
CGCCAGCGCCGTCTTCGGGGGTTCCGTGAGGTTTTGCAAGAGCTGAACATCGATGGATTTCTGTTCACCCGCCGATCCAGCCTTCGCTATTTCACAGGTTTTTCGGGATCCAGTGGGATTGCTTTTCTTTCCTTCAGTGACGCGGTTTTTGTTTCCGACTTCCGCTACCGCGATCAGATGGCCCGGGAGGTGCAAGGATTTCAGGTTCATTTGTCGCGCAATGGACTTTTTGATGGTCTGCGGGAATTGGCAGTGCTCCGGCGCGGGCAAAAAATCGGCTTCGAAGCGGAACATCTCTCCGTTGCTTCCCTGACCCGGCTTCGTGAAAAATTCCCGGATGTTGAATGGGTCCCCCAGGAAAAAGTGGTGGAATTTTTCTGTATGGTGAAGGAAGAAGAGGAGATTGGCCGGCTTGCAGAGGCGGCCAGGATGGCCGATGAGATTTTTGCTCAGCTGCTGAATGTGTTACGACCCGGCGTGAAGGAGCGAGATATTGCGGCGGAGATTTTGGCTCTGGCAATGCGCAAGGGAGCGGAAAAAAGTTCATTTGACCCCATAGTACTCAGCGGACCTCGGTCTGCCATGCCGCATGGCAGGGCGGGTGACCGAGAACTTCAATCTGGAGATTTCGTGGTTTTGGATTTTGGCTGTGTGGTGGATGGTTATTACTCCGATCTCACCCGTACGGTGGTAATCGGCAGGGCGGATGATCGGCAAAAAGAAATCTACCGGACGGTTTACGAAGCGCAGGCCCGGGCCCGGGCGGCCGTTCGTGCGGGAATTCCGGCAAATAAGTTGGATGCTGTGGCACGCGATTTCATTTGCCAGGCGGGCTTCGGAGAATATTTTGGTCATTCTCTGGGACATGGCCTTGGTCTCGAAGTGCACGCCGAACCGCGCATCGGGCCGAAAAATGACCGTCCGCTTCCAGAGAACGCGGTGATCACCATCGAGCCCGGTGTCTATATAACTGGCCTGGGCGGGGTAAGAATTGAAGATGATGTGGTGGTCCGCCGCGACGGCGGAGAAGTACTCACCTGTTCACCCAGAGAGCTGCTTGAAATTCTGTGAAATGGGTATTCCTCTTTCCATCGGAATTGTAACGTACAACAGTGAAGAGGACATTGCGTCCTGTCTTGGCAGTCTGCTGGAAAATGTCCGGTTACGCCCACTGGAAATCATCGTCGTCGACAATGGGTCGGTGGATACAACGGCCGAACAGATTCAGGCATTTGCGCGCAAGGCTTCCGGCCAGAATGCGCGGCTGGCGTTTCGGCGGAATCCCGCAAATGTGGGTTTTACCCGGGCAGTGAATCAGGCCTGGCGGATGAGCCACGGGACCTATTTCCTTCTGCTGAATCCGGATTGCCGGGTGCAGGACGGTGCGGTGGAGAGGCTGGTTCAGTTTTTAGGAAATCATCCCGATGCCGGNGCGGTTGCTCCGCAGCTTCGATTTCCGGATGGAAGCATTCAGCCGTCCTGCCGCCGTTTTCCCCTGTACCGTTATGTCTTGTTTGAAGTGCTGGGACTTTCTCGCTTGTTTCCGCGCAGTCCTCTGTTAAACGGCTGGAAGATGGGAGACTTTGACCACAATTCGCTGGCTGAGGTGGATCAGCCGCAGGGGGCTTGTCTGCTGGTACGGCGCCAGGCGATGCAAGATATCGGAAGCATGGATGAACGTTTTTTTCTTTTTTTTAGCGATGTAGATCTTTGCCGACAATTGAAAATCCGCGGCTGGAAAATCTTTTTTTATCCCGGCGCCCGGGTAATCCACCGAAAAGGAACCACCATTTACCGGAACCGCGTCAGGACGATCTGGCTCTCGCATCTGGACTTCGTCCGCTATTTTCTAAAATGGTACCGCAAGCCTCATCATTGGCTGTTCCACCTGATCGGGATTCCTTTTCTTTTTTCTGTGGGATTGCTCCGGATGTTGGCTGCGTGGATGGCCCAGCGCGGACAGTCCTTCCGGGCACGCTCCGCTTCGTTCCGCGAATAGCCCGATACGGCGCGAATCTGGCCAACAAAGAAAAATGGGCTGTTTGATGGCTGCCGGGGAGAGGCGGTTCATTTTTGACCAGAGCGGGTTAACAATGTCAAAATTTCTCGGGCCGCCTCGGTAGCTCCAGAAAGATTGAAAGCACCCCAATCCGGCCCCGGGGAAGCAAATATTTTCTGAAGGAACGGGGCCCAGTTGCCGGAACGGAAATCTTCGGGTGGGATAAGCGCCCCCAGTTTTTTCTCCGTGAGAAAGCGGGCCAGAACATCGTATTCGGCAAAATCTTTTCTTGCTGCAAAGAGCAGTGGCTTGCGGTTGCCCAGGCATTCGCTGACAATCCCATACCCTGGTTTGCTCACCACCACATCAGCAGCCGCCACCAGATTCGGGAACCGGAAAGCATCATTGGCAATGCTTAGGAGATTGCCCGTGCGCCCCTGCCCATCAAATGTAATGAAAAGCACGTTGGAAATCTGCTGGAGGGCGGCCGTATCAACCAGCGCGAGATCAGCCGGACGTAAGGCCACAAGTATCACCTTCTGATTCTCCGGAATACCAAGTTTTTTGCGGACGGTAGTTGGTGGGAGGTCCGGTTTGCGGACAATGAAGGGGATGGGTTTCCGTAACGGGAAAGCCCGGAGATCGCCGGCCATGGGCAACTGGAGCAGAAGTGTGCAGCGCGAGTAGGCCCTGCGCAAGCAATCCACGACCCAGCGAAATGCGGGGAATTCTTCGGTGTACGGTTCGCAGATCCAATCCCAGCTGAAATTGGTAAGCCCAATACCGGGAATCCCTGCCTCATAAGCTGCCTCGAAGGCCACAGGA
>MTOL01000443.1 GCA_002011685.1 Deferribacteres bacterium JdFR-76 | reverse complement strand
AGGCGGTGCATTGCCACAGCTCCTTTCCACCGTCGAACTTCCTGAACCTCTTGTGGATTTTGCCACAGCAGATTTTGATAGCGATGGGATTTTCGATCTGGCTGTTCTCTACCGCTTGCGCAAAGAAATCCNGATTCTGGCCGGCAACGGCCAGGGCAATTTCACCCTGCTGCAAACGGTGGCGCTGCGGGATACCGGGGCGGCCCTCCTTGCGGCAGACTTCAACCGCGACGGACATGCCGATCTGGCCGTGGGGTTCACACAATCACCGATGGATCTTCCTGCAATTGCCATTTACCTGGGAGAGGGAGACGGAACGTTCCTTTCGGGATACGGAACCGGAACAGGCAGTATGCCGCCTATCCCAACCGGTCTCCTTAATTTAAGAACCAGCGATTTCGACGGCAACGGCGTACCTGACATTCTTTTCCAAGGTTTCATCGGCTACGGTCTGTTCATCAATGACGGCAGCGGCAACATGACCCATCAGTCCATCGATCTGGGCAGTGAAACCATCATTGAACTGGCTATTTCGGATTTCACCGGAGACGGTATTCCGGATGTCGCCGTTCAGGACAATATGGCCCGCAATCGGATCAGCGTCTTCTCGGGAAACGGAGATGCAACCTTCCGGAAGAGCGATTTTTCGTACATGGTTTCCGGTTTACCGGCACCTCTTCACGCCGGTGATTTCAACGGAGATGGCCATGCGGATCTGGCCGTTCTCACTGCTCCGCTGCCCTCGGTGGCCATTCTGTTCGGCCAAAAAGGCGTGGAAATTGACGGATCTATACTGGCTATTCTGGCACCGCAGGGTACTGTGCAGGTTGGGGAGAGTATTACGCCCTCAGCCCTGGTGAAAAACAGCGGCTTCTACACAGAAACGGGCCTCGTACGGTTTGCCATTGGGCCCAACTACCGCGACTCTCTGTCGGTTCAGCTGAATCCAGGAGAGGAACGAACCGTTTCGTTCAGAAAATGGGCGCCACAGACGGCCGGAACTTACACGGTCCGGGCCGAAATCGTCATTTCTGGAGATCAGGTCTCGGCCAACGATACCATGACATCCACCGTGCGTGTCGAATCGCCCGGAGCGGTTCCACCTCTGGTGAGGTACCTGCGGCCAGACCGCGGCGGCAACACCGGAATGGTTGAAGTTCGCATCTTCGGTGATCATTTNGAACCCGGAGCACACGTTCTCCTCAAGCGCGCCGGGTATCCGGACATCCGGGCAGACAGCCTGCATTTTCTCAAAACCTACGTGGCCAATTCCAGCGAAATTGTGGCCGTGTTCAACCTGGAAGGAGCGGCAACTGGCTGGTGGGATCTGGAGATTGCAAATCCCGGTGGGACCAGTGTTCTCCAAAAAAACGCATTTTTTATTGAGGAGGGGCGAGCCGAGCTCTGGGTCGATATTCTGGGGCATAGCCGAATTCGCTTCCGGAAGCCCATCTATTTTGATCTGCTCATCGGGAATTCCGGCAACATCTGCCTTAATTACGTGATCCCGCTTCTCACCCTGCCACCGGAGTGGCAGCTGGATTCGCTGGAATACGTGGCTGAAAACCGGAAACTGCTGGATGGCGATTCTCTCCGGCAGGCCAACGTACCTCTGGATTCGATTTATCTCTTCATCCGCAATTTGAGACCCGGGCAGGTAGTGCGTTTTCGCATGTACGGAAAAGGCATTGTGGCTGTTAGCAAGCTGCTGGAAAAAACTGGAGCCGAGCTTCCCAAATTTGGTCTGAGTGGAGCCGTCCTCAACAGTCTGGAATGCCTTGCCAAAAACGCTGTACGGATTCAGATCTACAAGCCTGAAAACCGGGAGGAAGCCTGGAACGACGCATTTCACAAAGCAGGCGAGAAATTTGCCGTTAGCCTCCTTGGGGACGTGGTTAAGATCGGCCTGGCCCTTATTGCACCGGAACTGGTGCTCGCCTATGAAGTGTTTGCCGTGGTATCCACGCTCATCAGCGCAGCCAAAGATGTGGGGCAGTTTACCGGTTATGCCTGGCTCCGGAAGCTGCTGGGAATTACCATTTCCATGGATCCCAACTACAAAGATGGCCCATCGGGATACGGCAAGGAGGGGTACGTTCAAAAACTGCGACCGTTCTACTACACCATTCACTTTGAGAACCTCGATTCCGCAACGGCAGCGGCCGAAAATATCGTCATAATCGACACACTGGACAGCAACCTGGACTGGAACACCCTTTCATTTCAGAATGCCAGCCATCCGGGGCTTCAGTTCGAATTTGATTCAACCGCCGGTATTTTGCGCGCTTCCTACGAAGGGATCAACCTGCCCCCCAACAAGAATCCGCCGGAAGGAGAAGGCTGGATTCAGTTTGTGGTCTGGCCCAAAAGGGAGCTGGCTACAGGTGCACAGATCGCCAACCGTGCCAGCATCTATTTCGACTACAATGATCCCATTGTTACGCCAACCGTGTTAAATACCATTGATATTTCACCGCCTTCCAGCTATCTGAACCCGCTGGATCCCATTCAGCAACATGTATCCTTTCCGGTAAGCTGGTCGGGTACGGATGAAGGTTCCGGGGTGGCTTCGTACCGCGTTTATGTGGCAGAAAACGATGGCGATTACGTACTCTGGACCCAAACCATCGCAAACGAGGCCGTGTTTATCGGCAAAAACGGTCACCGGTACGCTTTTTATGTTCAGGCGGTGGATTATGTGGGTAATGCGGAACCGGTGAAACAGGAGGCAGAAGCCACCGTCCAAATCCGCGCCAAGGAGGAAATCGGCGTCAATCCCAACCCGTTTGTTCCTGCACGCGGGGATGACCGCATTACGTTCTTTGGTGGAT
>MTOL01000441.1 GCA_002011685.1 Deferribacteres bacterium JdFR-76 | reverse complement strand
GCGCCGCTGGTACAGCGAGGGGACGGGCATCATTACCAGTATGGAGGATTTCGAACGTTATATCTGGCCGCGTCCTGAAGATGTGGATTATTCGCCTCTGGAGCAGGCCGCAAAGCTTATCCCAGATTCTATGGCGCTGATCGGTCAATACGGCGATATTTTTACCTGGATCTGGGAGATGATGGGTTTTGAGACCTTCTCTTTTGCTATTTACGAAAATCCGGAGCTCATTGAGTGCATGTTTGAGAAAGTTGGATCAATCGTTTATAATCTGTTTGAGAACATGGTGACGATGGAAAAGGTGAAGGCTTTGTGGTACAGTGACGACATCGCTTTCAAAAGCGGCCTGCTGGTGAGTCCGGAACTCCTGCGGAAATATCTTTTTCCCTGGATGAAAAAAATTGGGGAGTTGTGCCGAAAATATAATGTGCCTTTCATTTACCACTCGGATGGTAAGCTATGGGATGTGATGGAGGACCTGCTGGATTGCGGTATCCATGCCCTGCATCCCATAGAACCACAGGCAATGGATATCCGGGAAGTCAAGCGACGCTATGGAGATCGTTTGTGTCTGATAGGAAATGTGGATCTGGAGTACACTCTCACGCGGGGCACCCCCGAAGATGTCCGGAAGGAAGTGCTGGCTCTGCTGCGAGATGTGGCGCCCGGAGGTGGGTACTGCCTGGGGTCCGCGAATACGGTGACGAATTACGTGAAACCTGAGAATTACCGCACGATGGTTGAAACCGTGCTGGAGTTTGGCTGGTATCCGATTCAAATCAACTAAAGGGGAGCTGTGATGCTATTTGGAAATTCGCTGAATTTGAAATTTGACAAGCGGGGATTGATCCCGGCCATCATTCAGCATGCGGAAACGAAAAAGGTGTTGATGTACGTGTTTATGAACAAGGAGGCAATCAAAAAAACCAAGAAAACGGGTGAGCTGTGGCTCTACCACCGTCATCTGAAGAAGACATGGAAGAAGGGGAACCGCACGGGGAACACCATGCGGGTGGAAGATATGATCCTGCACCATGACCGGAATGTTTTGCTGGTGCAGGTGATTCCCAAAGGGCCCGCCTGCCATACGGGAAATGAAACCTGTTTTTACGAGAATTTATCAAAGAAAATTCGCAAAGAAACGGAAGAAGTAGCGGCGGATGCCGATGATGGTCTGGAGATGCTGCGCAAGTTGTTCGGTGGAGAAGGTGAAATTGAAATTGGCGGTGAGAAAGAATCTGAAGATCTGAGTGAAGTGCTGCAGGAAATCGAAGAAGAAACAGAGGAAGGCGTTGAAGAAGTTTCGGCCGCAGAAAATGTGCCCGGTGCAGCGGCGGAGAAAACGGTTATTCAAGAAGAGGGCGAAACGCCGCGGCCGCAATTCTGGCAAAAGCCGGATTTTCTTGAATCTTATTATAAAAAATTGGGATCTTCGAAAAAGACCCTAGAGAAGGGGGGACGGAAAGAAGCGGCCAACCGAATGATCCGTGATATTGGCACGGCAACCACCGGACTGGCTATGGCAATTGCATCGGGCGACAAAAGAGTACTGTTGAAGGAAGGAACGGAACTGGTACACAGGCTTTTGTTGCTGCTGGCCATGCATGATGTTCCATTTGAAATGATCCGGAAGGAACTGGAAGCAACGGTGAATGAATATTGACCGATTTCCGAAATGAGAATAAAAAGGGCATCCATGACGGATGCCCTTTTTTTATGGGTGCTAAGGATTTATTTTTACTTTACCGTTTGGGCAGTTTGGACATTGCCAGAAGCTTGGAGGCATCGGGGAAATACTGTTTGGCCTCCTTGAGCACGGTATCCCGCTGCAGGTTGACATAGAACTGGCCATCATCGCCCCATAGACGGTAGGCAATTTCTCGCTTGATCAGGAACTTTAGATCGCGGGCGTTTTTCCGGAAGTCTTCGAGCTTGGCAGAGAATCCATCCCGGATGAGTTCGTGGCCAAATTCCTCAATGGCAGCATCGGGAATTTCGTACTGTTCGGCAAACGTTTTGGGATCCATCCGTTTGATTTCCGGATGGTTACGTAAAAACTTTTCCGAATAAGAATAGACGTACCGTTTTGGGTGGTAGGCAAGGTCTATAACGAATTTGGAGGGAGCTTTTTCCTTGTTTTCCAGCCAGATGTCGGGGAAGATACCACCGCCCCCGTATACCGTTCGTCCGGCGAAAGTTTTAAATTTGGGCAATTTTTTCAGCATTTTGTTGCGGACGCTATCCACATAGGCTTCGTGGTAGTAATCTTCCCAGGTTTTGTTGGTGTAGTCACGCTGAATGAGGCGTCCGCTCGGTGTGTAATACCGGGCTGTGGTAATCAGCAAAACCGAACCGTCGGGGAAGGGGTACTGCGTTTGCACCAGCCCTTTCCCGAAACTTGCTTTGCCCACAATCAGGCCGCGGTCCCAATCCTGCACGGCACCGGCCACAATTTCAGATGCGGAGGCACTGGCATGGTCAATCAGAACAATGAGGGGCATCATGCGGTGTTTGGTGCTATTGGACGAGTAGTACTCTCTGTAAGCAGATGGTATTCTGCCTTTGGTGTACACAATCATTTTGTTTTCGGGAAGGAATTTTTCAGCGACTTCCACGGCAGCTTGCAGGTATCCGCCGCTGTTGCCGCGCAGATCAAGGATGAGCTGCTTCATTCCCTGATTTTCCAGGGTACGGAGTGCTTTTTCCAGTTCCTGGCCTGTTGTGGAAGAGAATCGGGCGATGCGGATGTAGCCGGTTGTTTTGTCCAGCATGAGGGCGTTGGGAATGCTTTCCACATGAATCTTCTCGCGCACGATGGTGAATTCTTTCGGC
>MTOL01000201.1 GCA_002011685.1 Deferribacteres bacterium JdFR-76 | reverse complement strand
GTTCACCATTGCCAGCGCCTGTTCAAACTCATCAAACGGTTCGATCAGCACAACAGGGGCAAAAACTTCCTCCTTCCAGACCTTCATCTGCGGGTTGGTTCTCGTAAGGACGGTCGGGTAAAATACCCTTCCTTCCCTCCTGCCCCCGGTTAGGATGCTGGCTCCATCCTTTGCCGCTTCTTTCACCCAGTTTTCAATGCGCAAAGCCGCATCCGTGGAAATCATAGGCCCCACCACGGTTTCCTCATCAGCGGGATCGCCCACCTTCACAGCCTGCGCATGTCTGACGAAATCCTCCAGGAAATCCTCATACAGGCTCCGGTGGACAAAAATCCTCTGCACAGAAATACACACCTGCCCCGCATAGGCAAACGCCCCCGAAATTCCGCGCTTGAGGGCACGCTCATAATTGCCCGAATCATCCACCACCATGGCGGCGTTACCGCCCAGTTCCAGAACCACGCGCTTGTTGGGATTCAGTTCTTTCAACCTCCAGCCCACCTGAGCGCTGCCCGTAAAACTGACCATCTCCACATCGGGATGAGTAGCCAGCCGCTGGGCAAGCGGTACAGAACACGGGATCACCTGAAAAGCCTCGGGATCCAGGCCCGCTTCCAGGGCTATTTCTGCCAGCAGCAATGCTGTGAGCGGTGTTTGCGGTGCCGGTTTGAGCAGAATCACATTGCCACTCGCCAGAGCAGGTCCAACTTTATGAGCAACCAGATTGAGCGGGAAATTAAAGGGCGTGATTCCAACGATCAACCCGATAGGAAACCGGCGGGTTACTCCCCAGTAGCCCTCGGCTTGGGGCGTTACATCCAGAGAAAAGGATTCCCCGGAAAGATTGCGCGCCGCTTCCGCAGAAAATGAAAACGTTTGATACGCCCGATCCACTTCGGCATAGGCATAACGTATGGGCTTTCCGGCTTCCTGCATGATCGTGCGGGCCAGCTCATCGCGCCGCCGGCGGATACCTTCGGCAATCCGAAAAAGAACTTCTGCTCGGCGGTAAGCCGGCCACTGCCGGTAGCGCTGGAAGGCCCGGTGCGCCGTCTTTACCGCTTCTTCTATATCCTCTTCTCCGGCATAGCATACNTGGGCAATCTCATCGCCGGTATATGGATTGATAACTCCCACCGCTTGGGATGTGCGGCGCCACTCACCGGCTACCCAAAACGGATGCTGGGCACGTTCGCTCATTGTTCATCCTCCAGATCAATGGGATGAACCGTCCAATCCTGTTCTGGAAAAAACTCCAGAATCTCCCCTTTCCGGTTGCGCAGTACCACGCGCCTGATTTCAGCATTGGCAATCTGCGCTTTGCACTGGTTGCAAATAAAGTCGTGTCCCACAATGTAAATGGTAGTTCCCCGGGTAGCATGGCCGTTGCGGGCTGCCAGGGCTATGGCATTGGATTCCGCATGAGACCCCACCGCTCGGCATTTCTCCAGCTGCGTCCCAGACCGAATGCCGTTTTTGTCGCGGTAGCACCAGCCAATTTCGAGGCAATTTTTCTGGTATTTGGGCGCTCCATTATACCCGGTAGAAATCACATCTTTATCAAGAACAATAACGGCCCCTACCTGATTCCGCAGGCAGGAAGAACGGCTGGCCACCAGCTGAGCCATATTCAGAAAATATTCATCCCAGTCCGGACGTTTGCGCTGTGCAGATTTCCCCATGGGTCCCTTTCCTCAGCATTTGCCATGAATTGAAGTAAATATTGCAAAATATGCGCATATTTTCAAGTATTTCCTGGGAAGCTGGAAAATGAGATCCGTGCGTTTTTTTGCGGACTCTCAGGGATGGCAGAAGGCAAGAATTTGACAGGCGTTTACTGACGTTAAACAGCATTTTTTCAACAACACCTGCTCAATCCGGAGAAGGCGACGCACTTGCCTCGTTGCACTGTGGGTATTTCCGGGGGCGTTCCGGTGCAAAAGGCGATCAATGTGGCATACATTTCAGCTTGCGATGGCCACCACTTTCTGGCCAATCCACGAATTGGGTTTCGGATATCCTCCGTGCCTTCCACGTATCCTTTCGCCGCAACGCCGCGTGGCGCCCCCAATCTTCAATTTGGTTGCACCAATTGCTCGCCGACGAAAGCGCAACTGGAAGGCCGTACTCCTGCATGATTCTCATACGCGTTAGCCACATTGGCNGCCGTGAGGATTTACGGCGGTGCGAAATGTCCTCATCTACCAATAAAAAAGGAGAACCCGAAGGTTCTCCTGTCAGCTTTCCGGCAAATGAATCAGGCTGCAATAGAAGGCTCAACTACCGTAGCGATAGCCACTCCTCTTCTTGCGATTCCATCTTCTTCCGCAGCTCCATGGACCGTTCGTAGAATTCCGCCAGAGTCATCTTGCGCAGAAAACAGAGACCGTGCGTGGCACGCACCCTGGGATGCGGGTTTTCGTTGAAATATTCCCGCCCCAGACAAACCTTAATGGCCTGAAACTGCTCTGCCTGGATTTTTTGCGCCAACCTCGAAAATGGCCCATCGTATTCATAGCTGGGAAAAGATGCGTCCCTCTGAGAACCAAAACAATTCCTGAAGGCGTTATCCAGGATCGTCATGGAATTTAGCGAAACAGGCACATAAATGTTGGCTTCTGCCGGGTGGAAACGGTACCAGACATTCCGGTAGCCCCACACTTCAATATCGCTGCGGCCTGTTTTCTTCTCGTAAAGCTTCAGGGCCTCGGTAATGGCCTGCATGACTTTGTAATGGGTGTCGGGTCCGCTGCCTTCCGGGTCGAATGCCACCGTAACCACATCCGGCTTGATTTTCTCCAGCAGGCGGAGAATGGGAACCACATCCCGCTGAATATC
>MTOL01000204.1 GCA_002011685.1 Deferribacteres bacterium JdFR-76 | reverse complement strand
GTCGATGTCTTTACGGCAGAGAAGGAAGCCGTGCACCGCCTCATCTAAGATGCGTTCCTCAGCACGGAACACATCTGTGGTCCGGAGGAACCCTTCCTCAAGCCCCTGACGTACGTTCATTCGGTACATTCTGATACCAAACCCACAAAAGCCTCTTTGGAGTCCTGAGCATGAGCAGCGTTCAAAAGAAAACCGCACCTTTTGACCGGTGTGCCGTTCTCTCCGGAAATTGTATCCATTGCCTCCAATGCCTCTAAAAGAAAAAATAAGCCGCGTCCTTAGTCAAACCTTCGCTTCACATCGAACGCAGCAATAAAAGGCATAAGGGGAAATTTGCTTCCTGTTTGATATATTTTTCTGATCAGATGGGGCGGATATGCAACCATTCCTGATGGGTTTTTTCACAAATATCTTTGATGTGTGATTAGAAAGCTGGGCGGGACCGTTTTTTTGATTTCTATATCATCTGTTTTTTTTCTTAGGCTTCAACGCGCGGAATAGCATAAAGGCCCGGAAAAAAAGCAATGGAAACTAGCCCTGCCTGATCTGGCATATCTGGCTCACCGAATGATTTTTGGGCTGAATGATATATGCAGGAAAACCAAAGAAGACTGCCCAAATTCATTTTTGACCGCACTGATATGGCTTTTTCGGACAGATTATGATGACTTTCGTTTAATATCTTTCGAAATATTCTTTGACTTTTTGTAAATACTGATTTTTGTTCCGGGCATTTTCACTTTTCGGTATATTCGTAAATTTTTGCCAAGTACGAAGGCCATGATTTTGGAGGGCATTCTCAAGGATTCCTTTGACTTTAAATTTTCACCTTGCCAGTGATGGATGCGGATCTTGTCTGCATGTTTTCTTGCATAGATTGCGATCCATTTTCTCAGGGGGTTGTTTCCATAGCTTGAGGTGACAACAAGAAAATCATCGCACCCATCAAATTCGGCCAGAGCATCCATAGTTTCCCTAACGCAAATCCCGCAATTTTCCAGAGGAATCCATATGAGTAAGCGAGGTTTATTACCAATCAATTCTGATAGCTTGGCAGATCTTTTTGAATTGTAATCCTTGATCCGGATATCCGGGAATGAATCCCTGGTATCCCGAAAACATGAAAGGAGGTTCAAGGATATTGCGCCCTATGGGAAAATGGTTTTCCACCTATCCATCGTCATGCATCCCACAGGTTCATGATGAGGAGCGGCGGATTTTCAAGCTCATCATCGATTTGGTTTGAAAGTACATCCTCTTCGATCCACCGATAGATTTTTCCATCCTTTCCGAAACAAACCTTATGGTCAATCTGCAAATATCCCAGATAGGAACCATCCACGGTCCATAGAGTAAGATAGTAATCGAATCGCCCTCTCGCCTTATTGAAGGGATTTTCAACGGAGATGCCGAGAATACCCTTCCCCAGGTAGTTGATTGTATAACAGCGCGAATGCTTGAAATACAATCGGCTGCTTTGCATTTGGTCTCTAAGATCTTGCGGACGTACGTGGCCCAATTCTACAAAAAAAGGAGGCTTTCCATCAAAAAAGGAGCCTATCCATTCGCCTTTGATTGTCATGAGATGGAAGCCAAATTTTTGCGGTTCCAGAAACGCGATATATTTGTTCTCGATGAGATCCAATCCCTTTATCTTGAAAATGGAAGATACTTGACTTGAATTATCGATCCGGCCATACCGGTGGCGTTTGGAAAGCATTCTCGTGCGGCGATGAATGGTATAAATAGATATGATGTGATCATAAAAGAATGGTGGAATTTCATAGAATATCAAATAGATCCTGTTCTTATCTTGAGCAGCGGCGAAATCTTTGTCATATAAAAAATCAAGGTGATATTCCCGAAGGAAAGCGCCATTGGAGATCCGGAAAAGTATGACCTTATTCTGGGCATTGTCGAAACAGATTAATGTATCCCCAATGGCGGCGATATGAGTCGGGTCCTTATACTCTCCTGGTCCTTTGCCTTCTTTGCCGAAGGTTCTGATCAGTTTCCCTTTTCGGGAATAAAGGGCAAGCATCTTTGACACAAAAGATTCACAGATGATGAATTCGCCTTTCTCTGTAACCAGGATCGATGCACTGGAAGAGAAATAGCAAGCATTTCGTGCTTCAAGCCACAGGGTTTCGGCTTTTGCCCATAAATCATTTTTCTCCTTCTTTGCCTGTTCTATAAATTGAACAAGATGATCATAGAACACTGAGTTCTCATCGACGAGTTCTCTCCTTACCGTTGAAATATTTTGCTCATGTTTTTTGGTTCCGTGGGCGTTCTTTGCGGAGGATATCCATCGATCCAATTGAGCAATTTCCCTTCTCGCGAGAACATATAAAGCAGCTGTCAATATAAACAGAAGAATGCAGACCAGTGCTCCCAGTCGATAAAACAGGATTTTCTTTTTCACATGCATCGCTTTCTCCTTAATATCCCGCGCTTTGTTTACCGTTTTCGAAAGATGCCGGGAGTGAGCGATGAGTCGGGGGGGCGCCACGGAAAATCGATAAAGAATCAGAACCATCACTCATTCATAGTGGATTTGACAGCGACGACATTTGTGGATGTGTGCCCAGACAGGTCCANTTGAAACGCATTGATATGATTTTACCCTTCCCGATTCATAGAATTCGCATTCTATTTCGGTTACATGTTTTCAATTTCCCGCGCATCCTGGGTCGCAATTCCCCTGAGAGTTTTGGGCCAATATGGTCCCTCCCAAAAGCAGGCCAAAAACGCAAACCAGGACAAAAGCTTTTTTTGAATTCGGTCAAACATGGTTTAACCTTATTTTCGTAGTGCAAAACAGATCCAATTTGGCGCCCCC
>MTOL01000039.1 GCA_002011685.1 Deferribacteres bacterium JdFR-76 | reverse complement strand
CGATTTCAATTCCATCCGAAACAGGACTGATATCTCCAGGAAACATGCTATCCACATGCCGTTCACTGTCAAAAAAGAGTGCACTCTTTTCCCAGATCACACTACCATCTTCGTCCAGTAACCAATGCCCCAGTAAAATCTCATCTTTACCATCCTGGTCAATATCGTATGCAAGAGGATTGTGGTAAATGCCTTTATCAATACCGGATTTCCCAAATGACCATAGCTTGATGAACTTCCCATTTTGAAATAGAAAAGCATCGACTCGAAATGTTGAGTATGGCCAAGTACGGTGATTGCTTTTCACTATAATTGCATCACATCTCCCTCCCCCTCCCAGGTTTGCAATGTTGGACGATTCATAGACGAGATTTGGATCTGAAAGGTCAAGAGGATAGGCATCCAGAATCGTTCCATCTATGCCTTTTAAGACGGCCAAAAAGGGCGTCCCTCCCATCAAAATGGGCCCGAGAATCTCCACAAGACCGTCACCATTGATATCATAAGGACGAAAATAAAAGCCAGAACCCACCTGTGCGTGCTGGATTGCGGAAATAGGTTTTGACCAAAGCAAACTACCGGAATGATCATAAACTGATAGATACCGGGATCCGCTGAGCACAAAATCCAGAAGCCCATCATCATTGAAATCCCCAAAGAAGGGCATTCCGCCCGTACCGTTCAGATGAATCACTTTCCACACAACGGGATTGCTCAAATCCTGAAGAATATTTCCTGAGCCTGCACCGGAAGGTAAATATTCCGGATCAAGAGTTATATCAAGTTTATCCAGAAAAAATCCCGTTTGTTGGCTCCGAAAGAAAAACCTGTGATTTCCTTTGCCAACCCTAAACGGCCCCAAAATCCGTTTCCAGTTGAATTCACCACTTGCTGGAAGAGTAATTTTTNTTGAATAATTATCGTCGATTGAAAAAAGAAGTGATGCATCCTTTTCAGAGCGGTACCTTATCCAGAAATAATAGTCACCGGAAAGGTCGAACTTTACAGTAAAACTGGATTCTGCAGAAATGGATATCGCCGGTAGAAGTACTAAAACCACTCCCCACAAAATTCGCATCGATACACATCCCTCATTTATAGCCCCATAAGGACCTTCAAACACCATGCCGATCAATTTAAAAACATATCCCATTGAGTGTCAATACATATTTTTCAACACTCTACTCTGGAGATGTTTTACAGTTGAAACATTGTATCACAAAAAAACGCATTTTTTTCCAATTACGTTTTAGAAGATGACCAGGGTCTCCCCGCCCCAAGCTTTCTCAATTCCGCCTCATTTTATTGAAAACTTCAACGATTCTAAACGCACATTTTTGCCATTGCAGCCAATTCCCCATAAATAAAAAAGGAGGGCAAAAGCCCTCCTTTTTCATTTCAACCACCAACCGATTTTTGCTGACCAGATCTACGAAGCCGAACTTGGGATTATCTTTCCTCTCCCCTTTATTGCAATTACTTCAGAAGGAGCATTTTCTTGACGGTTGTAAACTCACCGGCACGGAAACGGTAGTAATACAGCCCGCTGTTCACTTTTCTGCCAGCCTTGTCACGGCCATCCCAGACGAAGCTGTGATAGCCGGGCATCAGTTCACGGTCTACAAGAACCCGAACTTCCTGCCCAAGAACATTGTAGATAGCCAGGTACACATGAACACGCTTGGGCAGTGCAAAGCGGATGGTGGTTTCTGGATTGAACGGATTCGGGTAATTTTGTTCCAGAACAAATTCTACCGGCATCTCTACCTGCGCAGCGACCGGACCGTGCAAAGTTCTCTTACCGTCAAACGATACGTCCTCGATCTTGTAATAGTACGTATGGCCAGCATCCACATTATTGTCCACAAACCTGTACTCCCCGCTCTTGGCAGGTTTGATGATTTCTGTATTTAGCTTAAGGAAGCCCTGTTCCGGATCTGTGCTGCGGTACACATTGAAGCCCAGGTTTCTGCTTTCGTACGACGTCTTCCATTCCAGGAGAATAGCATTCTGGCCATCCATCGCACGGGCAGTGAACATCTCCAGCTCAACACCTGTGACTGTAATATTCCACTGGTGCGAAACCGTGTCGTACCCGTCGGTGACGAAGCCAACAATCACATAGCTTATTCCCAAGGTGGGACGGAAATTGAAGATCATCCCGTCCGCTACCCGCTGGCCATTCACCTTCCAGAAATACTGGAGTGGATCATTATCCGGGTCTTCCGCCCGGAGGTAGAAACGGGCCAGCTGCCCCTTCTCAATGGCCGTATCGCTGGATGGTGAATAGTAGACGATGACCGGTTTGCGGTTCACATTAACAACAGTGATTGTAACCGTATCTACTGCAAATCCGCCTTTGCCATCCAGCACTTCAAAGATGACCTGGTAACTTCCGGCCTGATCAAATCCCGGCTTCCAGGAAAACCGGTAGGTATTGCTGGCCACTGAATCGAACTGGGCTCCCGACGGGAGATTGTAAGCATTGAACTCCAGCGGATCATTATCCGGATCGGAGGCCGTAACGTCAAACCGCAACCACTGATTCTCCTGAACGGTAGCGTTGGGAATATCATTCATGACCGGGAAGTTATTCTGGACAGCCTGTAAAATGAATTCAATGGGAGAACCGTCCAGGCCGCTTGCTACCGCCAGAACCTTTACTTGGCCTGCCGTACTTCCGGCACGAACTTCACAGGCCGCAATCCCATTGCTGCCGGTATTTTTAACCTGGTTACCAACGATAGTTGCATCTCCGCTGGTAACCACATAGGTTACCGGATAATTGGGCACCGGATTGCCATATTGGTCCACAACCCGGACTTCAAGCGGATCAAGGAATGT
>MTOL01000497.1 GCA_002011685.1 Deferribacteres bacterium JdFR-76 | reverse complement strand
TTTCTTTTTCGCTTTCTTTTCCGCAAGCTCGCGCTCCAGTTTCCGCTTTCGTTCCAGCTGGATCACTTCCCACATCTTCATCTTTTCCTGCATCTCCTCTTCGGAGAGCCCCCGGCGGATGAGATCCCACTTAAAAAGAATTCCTTCCCGGCGCAACAGGGAACGCACCGTATCTGTGGGCTGCGCACCAACGCTCAGCCAGTACAGAATCCGTTCCTCATTCAGCTTTACTTCAAACGGTTCTTTTTTGGGATCGTAGTATCCCAGATTTTCCAGATATTTTCCGTCGCGCGGGGCACGGGAATCCACAGCAACAATCCGGTAAAATGGCCGTTTCTTCCTTCCCATCCGCGTCAGTCGCAATCGTACTGCCAAATTTCATTCCTCCCTATTTGGTTCCACACTAAAACGGAAACATTCCCCGACCAAACCCTTTCCTGCTCAGCTTCTTCATGCGCTTCATCATCTTCTGCAGTTGCGCAAACTGATGCAACAAGCGATTCACATCCTGCACCGTTGTCCCGCTTCCTCTTGCAATCCGCCGCTTGCGACTGGCATTCAAGATCTGCGGTTTCCGCCGTTCTTCTCTGGTCATGGAATTGATGATGGCCTCCGCCTTCACCAGCTCTTTTTCGTCCACCTGTAGCTGGGCAGCCGGCAACCGGCTGAGCCCCGGAATCATCTGGATCAGCTCTTCCAGCGGCCCCATTTTCCGGACCTGCCGCATCTGTTCCAGAAAATCTTCAAGGGTAAATTCAAACCGCCGCAGCTTCCGCTCCAGCTCCTGGGCCTTTTCTTTTTCGACGGCCTCCTGCGCCTTTTCCACCAGCGTTACAATATCGCCCATTCCCAGGATGCGGGAAGCCATCCGGTCCGGATGGAACCGCTCAAGAGCGTCCAGCTTCTCGCCGATTCCGATGAATTTGATGGGCTTTCCGGTTACTGCTTTGATGGACAGGGCGGCTCCGCCCCGGGCGTCTCCATCCATCTTGGTAAGCACCACCCCATCGAAATCGAGCTGGCGCAGAAATTCTTNGGCTGCCCGTACCGCATCNTGTCCCGTCATGCCATCGGCTACAAACAGAATCTCATGCGGCCGCACCGCTTCCCTGATCTGNACCAGTTCATTCATCATTTCCGGATCGATGTGCAGGCGGCCGGCTGTATCGAGAATACAGACATCGTAGCCGTGCTGACGAGCAAACTGGACCGCAGACCGTGCCAGCTCTACCGGCGGCGTGTTGCTTTCAAAGAACACGGGAACGCCAATCTGTTCTCCGATTGTCTTCAGCTGCTCTACGGCCGCGGGCCGATAAATATCGGCCGCCACCAGCATTGGCGCTTTTCCTTGCTTTTTCAGCCGCCGGGCCAATTTTCCCGCAAACGTGGTCTTCCCCGATCCCTGAAGCCCAACAACCATGATGATTGTGGGTGGAATACTGGAGAAGTGAAGGTCGGCGGCTGTCTGTCCCATCAACCGGGTCAGCTCATCATAAACAATTTTTACGACCTGCTGGCCCGGTGTTACACTCTTTAAAACCTCCTGCCCAACGGCTTTTTCNTGAACGGCCTGGATAAACTGCTTGGCAACGCGGAAATGAACATCCGCCTCCAGCAGCACCCTCCGAATGTCCCGCAGCGCATCTTTGACGTCTTCTTCTGTAAGTCTTCCCTGCCCTCTGAGCTTCCGGAAAACCGAATCCAGCTTGCGGGTAATTTCTTCAAACATCCAGGCCTGGCGTCAACTCCGTTCTTTTTCGCTCTAACCTCTGAACTTTCAACAAGTTACAGCTATCCGCCATTTAGCAGTTATTAAATGTAATAAAAAGGCCCCCCTATTGCAAGGGCTTTTTTACCTCAATATCCGCTTTTCTGCTACAGTCTCAATCCATTCCACTACCAGGCGCACACCAAATCCGGTGGCTCCTTTTCGCGCCAGAGGTTTGTCCTCTTTTGTCCATGCTACCCCGGCAATATCAATGTGTATCCATTTTTTCCTGTCTTCCACAAAATTCGCCAGAAAGGCCCCGCCAACCGTTACACCGGCCGGTCCCCCTCCCACATTCCGCAGATCGGCAACATTGCTTTTCAGCTGGTCCGCATACTCATCATAAAGCGGAAGCGGCCAAACACGTTCTCCCACTTTATTTCCGATCTCCACAAGTTCTTCCAGCGCACGGCCATCGCCTCCCATTATGCCAGCGGCAGCATGTCCAAGGGCAACAACAACGGCTCCGGTAAGCGTGGCCAAATCCAGGAGAAATGCGGGCTTGTAGGACTTCTGTACATAGCTGATCGCGTCTGCCAGTATCAGCCTGCCTTCGGCATCTGTGTTCTGGATCTCAATAGTTTTCCCGGAATATGATTTTACAATATCGCCAGGTTTGGTCGCTTTCCCGCTGGGTAAATTTTCCACCAGCGGCATTACGCCCACAACGGATACGGAAGGTTTCAGCGCTGCAACCGCCTTCATAACGCCCATAACCACGGCTGCACCGGACATGTCGAACTTCATCTCATCCATATTCCGTGCCGGCTTCAGCGAAATTCCGCCGCTATCAAAGGTAACCCCCTTGCCGATTACCGCTACAGGCTCGCTCTCCACGCGCTTGTCGGGTTTAAATTCCAGGATCACCAGTTTGGGCGGATGATCGCTTCCCTGGGCCACACTAAGCAGAGCCCCCATGCCCATCTTTTCCATTTCCGCCTTCTCCAGAACGGTGCACGAAAGCCCAGCTTCTGTTGCCAGTTTTTGTGCTTCTTCGGCCATGCGGGTGGGCGTCATCACATTGGCTGGTTCATTGGCCAGGTCGCGGGCAAAACATACAGCTTCCGACAGGATCTGG
>MTOL01000178.1 GCA_002011685.1 Deferribacteres bacterium JdFR-76 | reverse complement strand
CACCACGCCTTTCAGATTTTTCACGGATTCGGCAACCTCTTCCACATCCACCCGCGGGTAGATGTTCGTCCCGCAGTGGCAGATGTAGACACCAATCCTCAGTTTTCCATTGGTCTCCATCGTAAACCCCACGTACCGTTTTCAAAAAACGCTGCTACACCGCACCGGTGGCTGCGGCGGGATATTCTGCTCGAACCTTCTCAAGAAGCTGCGTGGGCGGGATCACAGCACGCTGGATGCCGAGGCGTTCTGCGGGAAGATCGAGGGCAATACCGAGCAGCTGGGTGAAATAGAGGACAGGGATCTCTTTCAGACCGCCGAATTTCTTGCGGATCTTCTTCTGGTACATCTCCAGGTTGAACTGGCACAGCGGGCAGACGGTAACGATGCAGTTTGCACCGCGGTTGCAGGCTTCGCGTAGAAGGATGTAGTTCAGGCGGAGTCCCACCGCTTCCATGGTTCCCATCAGCGAGCCGCCGCAGCACTGGGTTTTGATCGGGTAATCCACAACCCGGGCCCCCAGCGCAGAAAAAAGCTGATCCATCATTACCGGGTAGCGTGCATGGTCAAACTCCTGATAGGGCCGAACGATCTGGCAGCCATAATACGGAGCAATGCGGAAGGACTGAAGGGAAAGGTGCGCCCGGCTGGCAATCTCCTCCAGCCCCACTTCCGTGATGAGGACCTCCAGGGGGTGGCGTACCTTCACACGCCCCCGGTAAAGAAGGTCTGCTCTGGCCAGAGCCCTCCCGATCCGTACCCGGAGTTCAGGATAACGGAGGATGTAATCCTGGGTTTTCTTCAGGACCAGGTAACAGGCGCTGCACGGTGCAACGATGTCCCGGCCGTACTGCTCTGCCAGGGCCAGGTTCCGGGCAGAAAGGGCAAAGGAGATCTCCTCATCCACCGACATGTACATGGTGGCACCGCAGCAGTTCCAGTCCGGTAGTTCCTCCAGCGTGATCCCCAGCTCATCAAATACGGCGAGCAGGGACTCCTCATACTGCCTGGCCGTTCCCTTAATAGAACAGCCCGGATAATAGGTAAATACTTTCATGCAGCGGCCTCCAGGGCTTGAAGGATGGTACGGATTTGCTGCCGGTCTTTTACCTTCTCGGTGCGGAAGCGGATCCTCCCGGTCCGGAGCAATTTCAGCCCCAGCGGAGTCAGGCTGAAAAGCCGCCCCAGCCCTACACGGAGGGCCAGAAGAAAAACGAGATGGCTCTCCGTGGCCCGGCCGTTCTTCCGCACCATGTCCGCAAATGCCCGCGCCAGAATGGGAATCGCGAATTTCTTGCTGGGAAAGATCCGTTCCTCAATGGCCCTGCGCTTGAAGGCGTACATCACGTCGGTGATTTTGATGTCTCTGGGACAGTTGACCGTGCAGGAATAACAGGAAGAGCAGAGCCAGATGGAAAAACTTCCCAGAACCTCTTCCTTAAAGCCGGCGTCTGCCATGGCAATGAGGCGGCGAGGTGTGATGTCCATGTAGATACTCAGCGGACAGATGCTGCTGCAGGTGCCACACTGAATGCATTCCCGGATCTTCTCGCCGCCGGGAACCGAGGCAATCCAGTCCGGAAACGAGTGATCCAGTTCCCCCTCATACTTCACCCTTCTGGTGATGTCCATGGCTCCCTCCCCAAGGCCCATTCAATTTACATTTCAGCAAAGTCCATGCCGATCTTAGGGAGCCTATCGATTGACAGTGTCAAAAATAATAAAAACAGAGGGATAGAGGCGCGGAGTGAGCAGGTTTCCCATTTCTGGATTTTCTGCCAAAAAGAGTATATGCGACACCAAAGGAGGGTATTTCAGAAACTATGCTATATTCCTGTAAATGCTGTAATTAGAATTCCAAAAAGTATTTAAAGGGTTATTATTTACACTGCCTGGTATACTTTTTACACCCCCTCGTGGCCTTTCCCAAAACGTTTTACCCCGACTCACCGCTTTGGAGGGTCAGGCCGATCCACCAGTACGCTTCCCCCCCCCATACCTGGAGANTTCTGATAATCCTCAATAAATGCTCGGAGAAACTACCGCCAGCACGGTTCGGACCATCGTGAAAGAACAAGCCAGTGGCACTTCCTCTCCGAAAACGAAAATGAAACGGATGAAATAATAAAAAAAGGCCTCAACTCTTGTTGAGGCCTTTTTCTGGTAGCGGGGGCAGGATTCGAACCTGCGACCTTTGGGTTATGAGCCCAACGAGCTACCAACTGCTCCACCCCGCAGTATGAAATCTATTTATATTATATATCCACTTTTTGTACTGATTTCAAGTTTTTTTCCACGCTCTTGTTTCGCAGCCTCATTTCCATTTTTCCAATACTTTTAACAGTACCGGCGTCACATCTGTCAAGTCTTTCAACGCACCAGCCACCTCCAGGTTCCCCCGCCCCCAAATTAACGCCATCGCAGGATTTCGGGTATGTCCCCGGACACTCAGGTCCTCAATATTCCCGTGGTCGCTGGTCAGGAGCACAACAATCCTCTGCAGATCCAGCCCCCCGAGAATGTGGATCACAAACTCGCCCAGCTGCGTCAGTACTTTCACGCTTGCCTCCATATCCTGTTTGTGGCCCACCCGGTCTGTGCGAAAATATTCGTACAGAACAAAATCATACTCCTCCATGGCGGCACAGACAATCTCGGCAGCCTCTTTCGCAGAAAAGACCGGAACGTCAAACCCGCGCTGGATCAACACATTGTTTGTAAAATCCTGATAAATGGCTCTTCGGGCCCGGATATCGTCCAGCGTGAAAAAAGGCAGCCTGGCGGCATAGTTGGCAACCGTCGTGGCCGATAGCCGCAAAACCGTTTCTTCTGGCAGGGAGAAAAAAAGTGGCCGGTAGGCATT
>MTOL01000482.1 GCA_002011685.1 Deferribacteres bacterium JdFR-76 | reverse complement strand
GAAACGCCGGCGCAAATCTTCCCGGACGGTCGAAACGCGGCTGATAATCAGCTCCTTTGACAGCAACCCCGCCACTTCCTTCAGTGGATGGTGAGTGGTCACAAACCCCACCCGGAAGGTCCCGGAAATGAGCATCATGGAATATCGGGCTACCCCGTACCATTCCGCCAAAAATTCGGTCTGACCCGGCACTAAGTATCCGGCACGCCAAATGGCCTCCTTGGACACCGGTCCTGTGACCAGTGCCGTACGCCGCTTTTTNCCAATCCGCTCCAGGGCCAGCTCCAGAAAAGCGATACTCGCTTTTCCGCACATCCGGTGTACCCGGCCGGGCTCAAAGCTCGGCATTCCTGGCGGCGTTTGCTCCAGAAAATAGATCTTTCCCGGATCGGACTGTGGCGGCCCCTCTTCCACAGGGATGTCAAGCTGCAGGAGCTGCAGGTAATGTTCCAGAACAGGGCCCGACCCGCACAGACCAAAAACGGCCAGATGCTGTGGTAAAAGCGCATGAAGTGCTTTCAGCACGACCTCTGGCCCAATGCCATGTGGGTCCCCCATGGTGATGTAAACTGTGGGCAATGCAGGCGATACCATCGATTTTTCCGCAATTCGTTGCAGGTCCGAATCAATATAGGGTGATTCCGGTGCGAATTCAAGCGCATTGCCGAATGTCCGGTTTCTACCCCGCGGGCAATACGGTAACCCAGACTTTGCGATGCCGGGGGCCGTCAAACTCGCAGAAAAAAACCGACTGCCAGGTACCCAGCCTCAGCCGGCCGTTTTCAAACGGCACCATTTCCGATGAACCAAACAGGCTGGCCTTGATGTGGGCATCGGAATTCCCCTCCAGGTGGGCGTAATGACCGCTGGCGGGAACGATTTTCGAGGTTTCCGTCAAAATATCCTGCACTACACTGGGGTCGGCGTTTTCGTTGATAGTAACGGCAGCCGTGGTATGCGGGACAAATACATGGCAAATTCCATTGCTTGCACCGCTCTTCTGAATCGCTTCCTGAATAAGCGAATCAATAGGAATCATCTGAATGCGCCGATCACTGCGGACGGAGAATTCGAAGCGCATGACGTCCTCCCTCTTCTACCTGTCTTTTTGAACGCACTTTCCCGACCGGTTCAAAGTCCGGTTTCTCCTTTCGGGTACAAAAATCAGGTTTTCCGTTTTTTCTTTTTGGCGGCAGGAAAGAGGATATTGTTCAGAATCAGGCGGTATCCGGGCGAATTACGGTGAAGGGAAAGCTGTGTGGGCGGATCGCCCACCGCGTGCTGGTAGTCTTCCGGATCGTGTCCCCCTAGAAAGGTGAATGTGCCTTTTCCAAGGTTGCCGTGAATGTATTTTACCATTTCCGTATTGGGAATTTCCCCCAGGATGACCACATAATCCTTAATCCGCGAACGGCGAAAGGCGGTAGTCTGGCCCATGAATCCTTTCACCACATTCACATGATCCTGGGTGAGCATGGTGGGCACCGGATCGTATTTGGCGGAGAACTCAAACAGCGTGAAGGCCTCGGCATCCGGGCCCCGCAGAGGCGCCGCATAGCTGGGCGGGATGTCGATATCGGAAAATTCGTAGACAAACGGGTTCATTTCCAGGCTGAAATTGGTGAACGCGAACGTCTGAGAAAAATCCAGTTTCTTTTGGTAGTTGGGGTCCGGCGGATCGCCGTCGAAGACCTCGGGGACGATATCCACTTTCAGGGCAGCCAGGGCAATGTCGATGGTATCGGTCGCCGAACACATGGCAAAAAGGAATCCGCCGTCTTCCGATCTGCAGAACATACTCGCGGATCATCAGAGCAACCGCCTTTTTCAGATCGCTTACTTTCTGGAAGCCCAGCTCCCTGGCCATCTTTTCGTTTAGCTGGACTTCCTCAATGTACCACGGTGCATTCCGGAAACTGGCGTAGAATTTGCCGAACTGTCCTGTAAAGTCTTCATGGTGCAGATGCAGCCAGTCGTACTTTTCCAGCTCCCCCTGGAGGACTTCGCGGTCCCAAAGCCGGTCGTACGGGATTTCCGCGTAGGTCAGTGCCAGGGTCACGGCATCGTCCCATGGCTGTTTGTTGGGCGGCGTATACACCGCAATCCGCGGTGCCTTTTCCAGTAGAATGGACTCCATGTTTTCTTCTTCGATCACCGCGTAGATTTGTGCTACATCCGCGGGCGACACCAGCTCGTACAGCACACCCCGGACCCGGCATTCCCGCTCAATTTCCGGATAGTAGTCTGCCATAAACGAGCCGCCACGGTAGTTCAAAAGCCACTCCACTTTCACCCCACGCTCGAGAATCCAGTAGGCCACACCGTAGGCTTTCAGATGATCTGTTTGTTTCAGATCCATCGGAATGAGAATTTTCTGAGCGCTGGCCACCAGAGGGAAGAGCAGCCCTAAGAGCAAAACCAGCACACATCGCAGCCGTTTCACGGTTTTCCCTCCAGTTTTCGGATTCGCCTTCTCGCCCGGTCGGCATACATACTGTCCGGATAGCGCACCAGAAGCTGGTCGTAGGCTTCCACCGCTTTTCCCGGAGACTTGAGTTTCTCTTCGTACAACCGGGCCATCCGCCAAAGAGCNTCGTCCCCGAGAGGATCATCCGGAAAGCGCTGAACCAGTTCCTGATACCGCACTGCGGCAGCGGCGTAATCGCCCAGCTGGACCTGAATATCTGCCAGGGTGAAGAGAACGCGCGGCAGAATGGGACTTTCCGAAAATTCAGCTTGAATCCTTTCCAGCACGTCGCGCGCTTCCTTCAAGCGGTGCTGGCGGAGATAGAGGAGCGCCGTCGCATAGCGCTCGAGCGCCTCCCCGTCCGGCCCGCCGTAATTGTTCACCAAAAGCGAAAATTCCAGGG
>MTOL01000479.1 GCA_002011685.1 Deferribacteres bacterium JdFR-76 | reverse complement strand
ATGTGTCCCGCCATACAACAATCCCTGTTATTGTTGGAGGTGGGATCCGGTCACCGGAGCAGGCACGGGCCAAAGTGGAAGCTGGAGCCCGATTTATCGTGATCGGCAACGTACTGGAAAAGTCTCCTGACGTGGAAAGCGTTCGCGCTTTTGCCAGAGCCATTCACAAAGGGTGATTTGCACATGATCGATATTCACACGCATCTTCTTCCTGATTTTGACGACGGACCGGCGAATCTGGACGAAACCCGGGAGATGCTGGAATTGGCCGAAAAAGATGGCACCCGGGCCATCGTGATCACGCCTCATATTCTTGACTACGGAGATTATGAGCGTCAGGACGAAATTTTCGAGAAATTTGAGCAGGTAAAGGAGGTAGCGCGCAAGGATGGCCGGAAGCTCCGCCTGTACCTTGGTGGCGAAATCTACCTGCTTCCCGATATCCAGCCTGTCTATCCATTCAGCACCCTGAACAATAACGGCAAAACCATTCTTTTCGAATTTTCCATGCGGGAAATTCCCGAATTTGCCCCTAACAAGATCTTTGACTGGATCATGGAGGGCTACCAGCCAATTCTGGCGCATCCGGAGCGCTTCCTTCCCATTCTGAAAAATCCACGTTATGCCTTTAAGTTTGCTCAGATGGGTGTGGGGTTGCAGATCAATGCCGGCAGTGTGGTGGGTGTGTTTGGCGAAAAGATAAGGCGGCTTGCCTTTTCCCTGATTGAGCACCGGATGGCCCATATTGTGGCTTCCGATGGCCACAACACCAATTCCCGTAGCATTTCTTTGAAGGAGGCCCGGCAGCGAGTTGAAGAGCGGTTCGGAAAAAAGGTGGCCTGGGTCCTGTTTGAGGAGAATCCGCGCCGGGCCGTGGAAGGTGAACCGCTTCTGAGAGAGGATCCAATTCCGTTTGAGGACTATAGCCAGAAACCCAGCCGCTGGGATCTGATTAAGCGCCGCTTGGGCTTGGGGAAAAAAGAGGAGTGATGGACGACCTTCAGTACATCCAGCAGCAGTTTGAAGAGAGCGCGCGCGTAAAGCAGCGGCTGGCCACCGACTATTCCCATCAAATCCTCCGGTTAAGCCAGCTTCTGGTCTCTTCTCTTGAGAAGGGCGGCAAAATACTGCTCTGCGGCAACGGTGGAAGTGCGGCAGATGCCCAGCATCTTGCCACAGAACTGGTCAGCCGTCTGCGGCGTACCCGTCCTGCAATACCGGCTCTTGCCCTGACAACCGACACCTCGCTTCTAACTGCCCACTCCAACGACTTTGGTTTTGAGGATGTCTTTTCCCGGCAGGTGGAAGCCCTTGGCCGCGAAGGAGATGTCCTTATCGCTATCAGCACCAGCGGAAATTCGCCGAACGTCTTGAAGGCCATTCGTACGGCGCGGGCCAGAAAAATGACGGTGATTGGGCTGACGGGTGGTTCGGGTGGGAAAATGGCGGATCTGGTTGAACACTGCCTTGTTGTGCCATCCGAAGATACGCAGCGTATTCAGGAGGCTCACATTACCATTGGCCATATTCTTTGCGATCTTGTTGAAAAGGAGATTGCCAAACTAAACAGGGAACCTGAATGAAGCGCACGCTGGCGGTCTGATGCTTTCCTTTTTACAGAGCTATTTTTTGTACGCACTTGCTGCTGTTTCCCTGCCGTTCCTCATTCATCTTTTGAACCGGCGGAAAGCCAAAAAAATCCCTTTCAGCACCCTTTATTTCCTCCGCCGGCTGCAACAGAAAAAGATGAAGCGGCTAAAGCTGCGGCAGATTCTTCTATTAATCCTGCGCGCACTGGCTATTGCAGCCCTCGTATTTGGCTTTTCCCGTCCAACGCTTCGGTCTACCGCATTTTTGCTTGGCAAGGCCGATGTACGAACGGCGGCAGTGGTGGTGCTGGATAATTCCATGAGTATGATGGCGGAAGATGAACGAGGCAGCTCCTATTCCCGGGCGCTGCAGTTGCTGGAAAAGCTCCGGCAGCTTTTCAAACCTGGAGACCAGCTGTGGCTGGTACTGACCTGCCCGGTTCAAGGACAGAGCCAGTTTGGGCCGTTCGAGTCGCCGGAAACCCTGCAGGAAACCCTCCGCCGTTTGCGGACGCCCACCTTCCTTTTTGGCAGCGCCGTGGAGGCGGTGGGGAGGGCATTTGCCATTCTTGAGAAAAGCAGCCTGCCCAACCGCGAATGCTACATCCTGACAGACCTACAGCGTTCTTCCTGGCCTGGCGACCGNCCTCTGCCCAAATCTGCCGGTGCCGTGCGTGTGTTTTTATTCGACCTTCAGCCGGAACTGGAAGAAAATGTGGCNGTTCGCTCTGTGCGGATCCGCAATCAGATTCTGGAACTGCAAAAACCCATCGGCATTACTGCCACCATTGCGAATTTCGGTTCCGTAACCGCCAGAGATGTACCGGTGAGCGCATTTCTTGGGGACCGCCGGTTCGGGCAGAACGTGGTTACGCTGCGGCCAGGCCAAACCGCCACGTTGGATTTTACCCTCCTTCTCCGCCAGCCGGGTTATCTGGAAGGTTTCATTGAGCTGGAGCAGGACCCTTTTTACCCGGACAACCGCTATTCCTTTGTGCTGTATGTTCCCGAGTCGATTTCCATTTTGCTGGTTGGCAATCCCGAGAATGCGCGCTATTTCCAGCTGGCTCTGGCTCCTCGGCCCGAAAAAGGGCCAAAGCTTTTCCGGTTTCGCAAAGTGCCGTCTCTGCAGCGATGGATTGGAGATCTCGGCGAATTTCAGCTCCTCGTTTTGATTGATCCGGGCATCCTTTCTCCGGCAGAGGTGCTGGCAGTTCGCGATTTTCTGCGTTCCGGCGGCAGTTTGCTTTTTTTTCCGGGAAGCCAGAGCGACATCCGCATC
>MTOL01000252.1 GCA_002011685.1 Deferribacteres bacterium JdFR-76 | reverse complement strand
ACCAGATGTTCCACTGGCCGGGTTCCCGGAAGGCCGGCCCGCCGCGGAGAAGGTAAGGATCCCAGCGCCAGTTTTCGCGGTTGATACCCAGACCCAACCACCAGAAATTCTTNAGCTCCATGTTGAAACCGATGTTTCCGCCAGAAGCCAGCCGTTCACCACCAAATGTATCGCCGTACCAGCTGTTTACATTGATGGAGTACTGGCGGTAAAAATGTTTTGGAGTGAATTCCCGGTAACCGACCCACAGGAACAAGATTCGCATGTCTGCTAAACGCTGATAACCCATGTCGTTCACTTCAAATCCGGGTGTGCGGAAAAGTCCGCCCACTGCGTACCGCCAGTGACCGCCACCGATTTTCATCAGGGCAAAAGTACCGGAGAGGCCGCTCAGCGATGTGCGGTTGGGATTGTATTCTACGTGTTTGGCATCGGGGCGCTGAAAATACCGGGCAGATGATTTCTGCAGCCGCTGGATGGCCTCCTTTTCGCCACTCACATAAGAGCCGGCGATTCTTGCATCGATTAGGAACTGATCATTGTGCCAGCGGTGGGTGAAATCGATGCCGCCGGAGATGGCCCGCCGGGCAAGGAAGTGAAAGTTCTCGTTGGGTAGCTGGCGAACCAGGTGGGTGAGAATGCCGCCCAGCGTTGTCCGGCCATTGCGGAAATCCTTTTGCAACCGGGCCACAAAGTAGTTGGTAAGCGGTTCTACCGGTTCCTTGTAGCGGCGGTTACCCACGGCAATGGTTGCCTTTTCTTCCCGGGTGACCGCGTTTAGAACTCCGAGCGAAAGTCCGCTGGGTAGTTTACCGGTTAATTTGGCGGCCCCCAGGATGGTGGTCTGCTTGGGCATTTGTAGGTAGCCGTTTTTCGGGATGTCAGGCCAGTACTGGGGCACTCTGCCAACCCGGCGGGAGTAAAACAGTGTGGCGTTGCCCAGCTCACCATCCCCGATGCCGATTTTGTAGTTAAAAATGTTGGCACCTTCGATGAAAAACGGCCGCTTTTCCTGGAAATAGGTTTCGTAGGCCGTGAGGTTGAATTCGGAAGGATCGGCTTCCACTTGGCCGAAATCTGGGTTGAAAGTTGCGTTAAGCGTCAGGTTGCTGGCGAGGCCGAATTTCAGATCCGCACCAAAGCGGGCATCGTAGACGGGTCCGCTGCGGAACGGATTGCCAGGTTCTTTGGGGTACCATTCGGAATTGGCCACCGCGTACGGGAGGACCTCAATGTGGTGTTTGGGCGGCAGATTTTTGATGCCGGTTAACCGGCCGAACACAGAAACCATGCGGCCGGCCTCACGGGGCGTAAACCGCCAGAAATCCGTTTCGTTTTTCCGGTAGATCCTTCTGACCACCTGAAAGCCCCAATCGGTAGTGTCGGAGGTAGAAAAACGCAGCTGACTCAACGGAATACGGAACTCGGCGATCCACCCGTTGTGAACCACCCGTGTGGCTACGTCCCATACGGCATCCCAGTTTTTATCGCGCTGAATATCGTCCGACCAGAGAGCATCCACTTTGGTTCCTGCAGGATTCACGGTGAACTCGAAGGCGGTCCGCCGATCCGCGTAACTATCAATTCCTATGTGAATCCAGTCGGAAGGGGGTTCTTCATCCCGTCGAGCCAGCTGGCCGTAGATTTTCTGCGGTTCACTATCGTAAGCATAAACGCCAATGTAGATAGCGTCGTCATCGTAGGCGACAAAGACTTCCGTTTTTTCGGTGGCCGGTTTCCCTTCTTCCGGTTCTTGTTGCACAAAATCGCTGGCAGGAGTGATTTTTTTCCAGATCGGTTCGTTGAGGAGCCCATCAATACGGATTCGGCTGCCGTCAATGCGCACGGCCGTGAGCAAGCGATCGCCTAGAAGCCAATCTGCTTTTGTTTCCGTTGATTGATTGGAATGCTGTCCTTTTGCCGCACCCGGCGAAAAAAGCAGAAATGGCAGAAGCAAAACCGGCGTTACGAAACATTTAGCCATGCGCATCCGCAGCCTCCTTCTCTTTTGTTACGCATACCGGGTTCACATACGGAAACGAGAAAAGGATGTTTCAAAGCTAATTTAATTTGAGTTTTTTCTTTGCCTGCCAGTTCTTAGACGAAAACCAGCTTCCTTTGGGTGAATGATTATTGGATTTTTTGAATTCTCGGTCTATCTTCTGGGTAACAAACCGGTTTTTCGGTCCGTTGCGCTATTGAGGCAGCTGCAGATTTTGAGCCGGGCTGAAATTCGACCCGANAGAACAGCCACTGGTGAAGGAGGGGCCATGCCAGGGGGCAAGCCGGNAAATGTCACTTCGGGAGGACTTGAACGTACGCTGGGGACGTTCTCTGCCAGCAGTATTGTGGTAGCCAACATGATTGGGGCGGGAATTTTTACCACCACAGGACTGCTGGTGGAGCTCATTCCAGACCCAATCTTTCTGCTGGGGCTCTGGTTTCTGGGTGGATTGATTGCACTGGCCGGGGCCCTCTCGTACGGATATCTGGGCGCCATTTATCCGGACGCCGGAGGGGAGTATCTGTTTCTCTCGCGGATCTATCATCCGCTGCCAGGTTTTCTGAGTGGCTGGGTTTCGTTTTTTGTGGGATTTACTGCGCCCATCGCCGCCGCAGCCATCGGTTTTGTGGAGTATCTGATCCGCATTCTCGATTCTGCTGGGCAATTTTCTGAGAGCTGGAACCATCCGCTGGTGCGGAAAGGAGCGGCGGTACTGGTCATTTTCATTTTCACGGCGGTTCACCGGCTGGGCATGCGCACGGGATCCCGCGTTCAGAATGTGCTGACGATCCTGAAAGTGGGCGTCATCTTGGGTCTGCTGGGGGCCGGTTTCGCGTTTGGGAAGGGATCTCTGCAGCATCTCTTTGCAGCCCAACCGGAAAGTA
>MTOL01000339.1 GCA_002011685.1 Deferribacteres bacterium JdFR-76 | reverse complement strand
CCACAATTCCCACCAACCGGCAGCGTTCCGGTAATTTTCCGAGAACGCCCGCCAGTCGCACAGCCTCAGAAACGCCAAACTGGTGTGATGAAGAATAAACCTGTTCGCGGCTCAAAAACCCGTTCGTCAGGTCTATCTCCACGATTTCGCCGAGAGGCCGGTCTGCATACACACAATCCAGCAGGAGCACCGCGTTATACTGGGACAGGCGTTCCAGCAATGAGGTTCCCTCACCGGAATGTTCTTCCACCCGCACACCTGGAATGCTCAGGGCCTTCAGTTTGCGGGCCAGGTAGATGCCAATGCCATCTTCGCCGCGGAGTTCATTTCCAATTCCCAGGACAAGAATTTTTTCCGGAGCGTTCATGCGTGCCCTACCTCCCAGAAACAGCCTTCACCGGACCCGTTTGATATTTGGAAAAAAGCCCTTGCTGGAGGGCAAGGGCCGAAAGAACACGGTCGCCCTATTGGCCATCCTCGCGCTCTATGTGCACTCTCAGGAAATGGGTCGCACACGAAATGCATGGGTCGTAATTGCGGATGGCCTGCTCACACTTCCATGTGAGCTCCTTTTCGTCTAACTGGATGTATTCTGAGGCGAAGTGCCAGAGGTCTTTTTCAATCGTTTTCTGATTTTGCGCGGTCGGAGGAACGATTTTCGCACTCTGGATGATGCCTTTATCATCCACTCGATAACGGTGGTAGAGGATGCCGCGCGGCGCCTCGGTACATCCATACCCTACTCCCGCTTTTGGTTTGATCTCGATCGCAGGCCGCTCCGGCTCTTCATACTGATCGATAATCCGGATGGCCTCTTCCACAGCAAACACCGTTTCGATCCCGCGGGCAACGATGCTCATGAAGGGATTTCGGCAAACCGGCTTGAACTGAACCTCCCGGGCCACTTTCAGGGCCTGCGGCGTGAGCTTTTCAAAATTCAGATTAATCCTCGCCAGCGGTCCCACATGATACGAATCCTGCCCGCGAAGGACCGAATGGAGCGCATTGGAATGCTCCACGTGCTCTTCTTCAAAATATTCATCGTACTGCGAAATGTCAATATCCAATCCTTTGTTGGACACCAAACGGCCTTCATTGAGCGGATATTCTTCTGGATGGCTGAGGGCCACGAATTCATAGTCCTGTTCAAACTTGGGAATATCCAAGGTTGCCACCCATTTGGTCAGGTCACTGGCTGCCTGAAGGCCCCATTCCAGTGATTTGCGGAATTCCATCAGCTGGGCTTTGGATGGGGTTTTGTAGAACCCGCCTACCTTCACATTGATGGGATGGATTTCCCTGCCTCCGAGAAGCGTAACCAGTTCGTTCCCGATTTTTTTCAGGCGCAGGGCCATCTGCACCTGATCTGGATAATCTTGTGCCATGCGGATGGCGTCGTCATATCCGAGAAAATCGGGAGCGTGCAGCATGGCCACGTGGAGCACATGGCTTTCGATCCATTCGCCGCAATAGAGAAGTCGCCGGAGCGCCCGGAGCTGCCCGCCTACTTTCACACCAAAGGCATCCTCCATAGCATGAACGGAACTCATCTGGTAAGCAATGGGACAGATTCCACAAATGCGAGCGGTGATGTCCGGCGCTTCAGAATACCGCCTGCCGCGCAAAAAGGCCTCGAAAAAACGAGGCGGTTCGAAAATCTTCAATTTTGCATCCACAACCTGGCCGTTCTTGATCCGCAGGTACAGCGACCCCTCACCTTCGACGCGGGCCAGGTAATTCACCTTCAAAATCTTACTTCCTTTCATGGGCCTCACTTTCCTTTCGATACGGTTCAGCATAGGCATTGAACGTCCGGAACGCCCTCACAAGATCTTCCCGCATAACGCCCAGTTCCTCGTACCACCATTCGCTGAGGGAAATGGTGTTGGGCGCTTCTTTGGGACCAAAACAGCTGTAGCACCCCCGATTGTACGATGGGCAGATAGCTCCGCATCCCGCCTGCGTAATGGGCCCCATGCAGGGAGTCCCGTGGGCCACCATTACACAGGGCAGACCTTTGCGTTTGCATTCCATGCACAAACTGTAATTGGGAATGTTGGGCTTCCGACCAAAAAGGAAGGCGCTGATTACTTCAATCAGCTGATATTTGTTAATGGGACACCCGCGGAGCTCAAAGTCAACAAACACATGGTCGTCAATGGGAGTGGATTTGCTCAGCGTATGGATATATTCCGGATGGGCATAGACGATGGAAGTAAATTCGTGCACATTTTTATAATTCCTCAGCGCCTGAATGCCTCCGGCGGTGGCACAGGCTCCAATGGTAATGAGCACGGAAGATGCTCGCCGGATGTGATGAATGCGCTCCGCATCGTGAGGCGTGGTTATGGACCCTTCCACCAGGGAGATATCGTAGGGTCCTTTCACCTCCGCCTTGGTTGCTTCCGGAAAATAAGCGATGTCGATTGCGCCGGCAATGGCCAGCAGTTCATCCTCGCAGTCCAGCAAACTCAGCTGGCAACCGTCGCAAGACGCAAACTTCCAGACCGCCAATTTGGGTTTTTTCTTTGCCATGTCACAACTCTCTCACTTTAAACCAGTCACGGATTACGTCGTACCGGAACACAGGGCCGTCCTTGCAAATAAACTTTGGCCCGTACTGGCAGTGGCCGCACAGGCCAATGCCGCACTTCATATTCCGTTCCATGGAGATGTATACCTGGTCCTCCGGAACCCCGCGCTTCGTAAGTTCGATCACCGTGAAGCGCATCATAATTTCGGGTCCGCAAATGAAGGACACACAGTGGTAGGGATCAAAAGGCGCTTTAGGAATAAGTTTCGTTACCACGCCCACGTTTCCCCGCCAGTCCAGTGTGGCACGGTCCACGGTAACATGGACCTCCAGGTCGAACCGGGCACGCCACTTCTCCAGCTCT
>MTOL01000325.1 GCA_002011685.1 Deferribacteres bacterium JdFR-76 | reverse complement strand
GGGACGGGGAAAGGGCGGGCTCCTGAACCCCTCCCTTTTTAACCTTCAAAAGGGGTTTGGGAGAGTCCTTCCTTTTCTTTGTTTCGTAGGCTGCTCTGACCTTGGCAATCAGCTCTTTTTGAATTTGAAGGACATCCACGGGAGCCCGGTTCAGCCCTTTCGGGATATAGTCAAAGGCGCCCAGCGAGAGCGCTTCCAGAGTGGCCTGGGCTCCCTCCTCCGTGAGGGAACTCACCATCAGGACGGGCACAGAAAAATCCCGCTGGATGATCCGCAGCGCATCCAGCCCGTTCAGCTCAGGCATAAGGATGTCCATGGTCACCACATCCGGGCGGTGACGTCGGATCTTCTCGATCGCCTCCCGGCCGTTGCGGGCCACGTCGATGACGCGGATTTCCGGATCCGACTCCAGCATTTTGGCCAGAGCCGTTCTCATAAAAATGGAGTCATCGACAATCAGTACGCGGATCAACTTTTGCCTCAGACCAATTGTGAGGGTTCTACAATGAAACGCACCCGTCCATCGCCGGTGATCATGGATCCTGCCAGACCGGCGATGGATGGCATCCCACTGCCCAGCGGTTTTATCACTACTTCTTCCTGTCCGTGAAGGCGATCCACCCTCAGGCCATATCGCTTTTCGGCAATTCCGATGACCAGTACATATTCGCCTTTGCTTTCTTTTCCGTTGCCGCGGAGATCCAGCGCCTCGGAAAGGTTCACCAGCGGAAGAACCCGCCCGCGGTGCAACAGGGTCTGTTGTGCGCCGATTTGGTGAACGGCGTTCCGGTCAATCTTCAGAATTTCCACCACGGAGGAAAGCGGAACGGCAAAAATCTCGCCCGCGCTCTCCACCAGAAGGGCCTGAATGATAGCCAGCGTAAGGGGAAGTTTTAGGTTGAATTCGCATCCTTTGCCCGGTTCGCTGTGGATCTCGATGATACCGTTCAGACGTTTGATCTGGTTATGAACCACATCCAACCCAACACCGCGGCCGCTTACATCATCCGCTTTTTCGGCCGTAGAGAAACCGGGCTGGAAGATCAGGTGGATAATTTCCTCCTCCTTCATTTCATGGAGACGATCGGCGGAGATAAGACCGCGTTCGATGGCGCGCTGTGTGATTTTTTCGATTTGCAGTCCACGGCCGTCATCCCGGACCCGGATGACCAGATGGTTGTTTTCGTGTTCGGCACTGAGGTACAGATGGCCTGTACGGTCCTTGCCAAGCTTTACACGTTCTTCTGGCGGTTCGATCCCGTGGTAAACAGCGTTGCGCAGCAGATGGACGAGCGGATCATACAGCTCATCCACCATCGACTTATCCAGTTCCGCGTCCTCTCCGCTGATGTGAAGCTGCACTTCCTTTCCAAGATCATGGGCCAGATCGCGGACAACACGTGGGAACCGCCGGAAAAGACGTGCGATCGGAAGCATCCGCACCTTCAAAATGGACATCTGCAGCTCTGAAACAATGTAACTGAGCCGCTCGATGGATTCGGAGAGTCCCTCTTGTTTTACGCCCAGGGTCCGGTACAGCTGCAAAAGGCGGTTCCGCTCTATCACCAGCTCGCCCACAAGGTTGATCAGATCGTCTATGTGAGCCTTCCGGATGCGTAGAGTTTCATCGTCCGTTTTCCGTTCCCGGACTGCGCTGGGTTTTCCGGGCGTTTCGGCAGGTGGCTGTTCCGTCTCCGCTTCTTCCATTCGTTCTTCTCCCTGACTTTCCTGAAGCAGCCGTTCCAGCTTGAGAATGGTGGGACGCGTATCAATGGGCTCTTTTGAGCCGGTTTTCAGCTGTTCCACCAGAGCACGGATAAGATCGATGGCCTCCAGCAGAATGTTCAGGATCGGCACATTGATGTGCAGTTCGCCTTTGCGCACCCGGTTCAGCACTTCTTCCGCACTGTGGCAAACGTTCACAAGATTTTCGTACCCAAGAAAGGCCGAGGTTCCTTTTATGGTGTGGATGGACCGGAAAACTCGGTTGATCAGTTCCTGATCATCGGGACACGTTTCCAGCAAAACTAGGTCCTCATCCAGCCTTTCAAGGAGTTCAGTTGTTTCGGTAACAAAATCCTGGATGAGTTCAGGGTCGTTAAGCAGGTTCTCTTCATGCTCGGGCATGTTCCACCACCTGTTCCAGTTGTTCTTCCTCTTCCAGCGTGAAAACCTTGTTCAGATCCAGAAGGATAATGAGCCGTTTGTCCAGAATTCCGATCGATGTGATAAAGCTGCGGTCGATGCCTGTCTTAAGATTGGGGGGCAGTTCGGTAGTCTGATCGGGAATGCGCAGGACCTCGGTGACGGCATCAACCAGAAACCCCACCATTCTGTCTTCCTCTTCGATGACGATGATGCGCGTTTTCTTGTCTGGCTCTTTTGGAGGAAGTCCAAGACGCCTGCGCAGATCCACCACAGGAATGATCTTCCCGCGCAAGTTAATAACGCCTTCCAGAAAGTCCGGGGTGCGCGGTATCCGGGTGATCGGCTGAAGACGGATGATCTCCTTCACCCGGGTAATTTCCACGCCAAACTCCTCTTCTCCAATTTTAAAGATGACCAGCTGCAGCAGGGGATTTGCGGACTGTTCTTTTTTTTCGGCCATGGTGTGCAATCCTCCACGCAGTTTCGTTGCCTGTATCGATTATTCTATCGGCAAAAAAAAGGAAGATATTGAGTGCTGCCGCCGGAAAATCCCATGTCTCGGGGCAGAAAAGAGCTAGCGGCTTTTTTGAGAAAAAAGGGCTTTCTTTTGGCGGCTTTTGCGGTTTCCGGGAATGGAGAGGACAAAATTGTTACGGGGCCGAATTGGTGATTGCCGGCCAATACAAGCATTTGGGGGCGGAAAAAGATTCTATCGTTTAAAATGAAAGGGCCGGGGGTGGCCCGGCCCTTG
>MTOL01000323.1 GCA_002011685.1 Deferribacteres bacterium JdFR-76 | reverse complement strand
ACTTGTCCTGCCAGCCCTTATATGCGTTCCGCCACTCGTTTTTGCCTACCTACGGGATATCGGCCGCGCGCCCGCCACAGCAGCGGAAAGATGGAAAAAGGGTTTTCAAAATCAGGCGGGCCTACGGGCGGCTCTTCACGACTCGCACAGGTGCATCATGCACCAGCGTGTAATGCCCTTCGGTAATCACCAGTTCACCGGGCTGGAGGTTGAACGCGGAACTCAGGATCTCCACATACTGTTCGTTTTCCTGTCCCGTATTTACGTAGCACCAAACGGCCTTGTTCTTGCGTACAACAAAAACCAGCTTGCGCTCATCACGGACCAGGATGGCCTCCCGCGGAACCAGCAAGCGATCCTTCAGGATTTCCGCTTCGATGCGGGCGGTGGCAAACATGCCGGGCAGGATTTTGCCCTCCGGGTTGGGAATGCGGACGATGACCGAAACGGTTTTGGTTTCCGGATCAACGCGCGGATTGATGGCCAGAACTTCTCCGGTGTATACCTTGCCCGGATATGCAGGAAAGGTGATGTGGGCTGTCCGGCCTTTGCGGATCCGGCCGATTTCGCTTTCCAGCACCTGCACGTATACATCCATCTGTGACAGATCAACCAGGGAAAAACACTCCTTGCCGGCAGGTACATGGTCCCCCTCACGGACCTGAAGATCCGCCACATATCCGGAAAACGGCGCGCGGATCTCGGTGTACGAAAGATTGAGTTCCGCCCGCTGAAACCGGATCATCGCCTCGGCCAGGCCGCTTTTCTGGGCCATCATATCCCGCCGCTTCTTCCCGGCCAGAATGTCCGTCACATCCCGGTAGATCCTGCGCCAGATGGAATCATCTTGCGCTATAGATACATGCTGAACCGGCGCTGAAAATCCCAGCGGCCGTTCTTCCGTTCTGGAAAGTAGCGTATCCTCCCCTGAGTACTGAACGCCGTAGAGCATCAGCCCAAAATTTAACTCCGCAGCAAGAAGCCGGTCCCGGGCTGCTCTTAGCTCCAGCTGATATTCCCGGTCATCCAGCTTCATCAGCAGCTCCCCTTTCCGAACGAAGGTCCCTTCACGCACGGGCAGCCGAATGATCTTTCCGCTAATCCGGGATACTACACGCACCTCATGAACTGGTTTTGCTACCCCCGAAGCCGANACGGATAAAATCAGATCCCCAATAAAGGCCGGTTTGGCCACAACAGGGATCGGTACAATTTTCCCAACCGAAGGTGTTTCAGCTGGTCCACCGGTACTGGAATTGGCATTGCCAGATGTACTGATCCGCTGAAGAATCAAATAAGCCACAGCCGCCAATGCCGCCACAGTAACTGCCAGTCTGGCAAGAAAAATACCCCTTTTTTTCATGGTACGCTCCTACAACGATTCGAGCCAATTGCACCGAGAAATGCGGCAATCAACCAGTTCACTCTTCAGTTCAGCACGGTGCCATACTCCGAGGTGATCCGGATTACCCCTCCGATCATGTGTCTGAATTCAAAACGTAGCCGCCTTTTGCACCGAGAATCCCCTGCAAAAGAGAGATGAGGGTTTCTAATCACATCCCAATACTGCTTCAGAAACTCCGTTTCACCGGTTCCCCTGATTCTGCCAAAATCAGGCTGCCACCATCAAATCTGAATCTCAGTCCACTGGCAACAGCAACTTCCTGTTCTTACCCCCTCTAACTCCGGGAAAAACGTTTCTACAAATTACGTAATGTCCGTTATTAAATTAAACGAAAGATCTTCCAAGTCAACACCAAAATAGACGTCTGAATCAGGGCAAGAATTTTTCTCCGTAAACATGTAAAAGGAGGTCTGTTCAAACCCGTGCAAACGACTTTCTCCTGTCCAACCTGCACGGGCCATTTTGCGGTTTCGCCATGGGCCTGATTTCCAAATGCCTTACCCGTTTTGCACCGCTGAGTTACGAAACGTAAAAGAAATGCAGGCACGGGCTACGGAAAGTGCCATGCCTGTCGGCTGGAATGGCACCTGCTGGCCAAACACAGGAACTTTCTCGGCGGCCTAAAATTCGAACAGAAAAACCCGGAAAGAACAAATCCCCGCGTTCCTACTACAAGCTAATTTGAACGCCGGAGACCACGGTCAAAATGCATTATCTGGCAACATTTGTGCTGGAGACAAAAAGGAAGGTTGCCCGGACAAAATTCCTGATCGGCATGGAAGATTGCGTTTTTTGCAGGTCGGTAAGTTCGCGGGAGAATCGAAACGGCCCCCTTATGCCAGGCCCCTAACGCCCGGATGTCCGTTCCAGGTCTGGGCCCGGGCAACCAGGCAGGAAAACCGACAGAATGGGTTCCCTATTTTCCGACTTTTTCCTTCACCCAGTTTTCCAGCCCGCCGGCCAGAATCAGTTCCTGTGCGGCTTTTCCAACCGGCGCAATCCGGTAGGTCTTTCCGTCCACGTTCAGGGTGGCCCGGCGGAAGTCGATCCGCGCAAGCAGACCCGTACGGACCGTGAGTCGGTCCGTGCCGAACCGGGCTTTCAGATCCCGCACCAGTTCCGGTGCTTCGATCACCAGAAAGCCGTTGTTGATGGCATTGCGCTTGTACGTTTCACTGAAGGAACCCGCCAGAACCAGAGCAATCCCCCGGTATTTCAGGGCAGTGGCCGCCTGTTCCCGTGAACTGCCCGTTCCGAAATTGAAGCCGCCCACGAGAATGTCCCCTTCCCGGACAATCTTCGTGAATTCCGGATCGTAGTTTTCCATCACCACCTGCGCCTGCTGTTCCGGAGTGAAATCGTCAATGTACGTGTATTTGCCCGGATAGATACCGTCGGTATTCAGGTTGTCCTGGTGGCAAAAAACAAGTTCACCCTCCAGGGTTTCGGGAAAACCGGGCAGGATTTCGACCTCCTTCGCCCCCGCAGGTGCGGA
>MTOL01000173.1 GCA_002011685.1 Deferribacteres bacterium JdFR-76 | reverse complement strand
TTCCATCCCGCTATTCTTCGCCATGTTCTTCAATTTTGGCTTTATGGGTTGGGCCGGTGTAGATCTGAACATCGTCACCATGCTGACCTCTTCCATTGCTATCGGTGTGGGGGTGGATTACGCCGTGCATTTCGTTCACCGCTACCGGCTCCGGCTCAAGGAAGGTTCCGAGGAAGATGCGGTCCGTAAGACCATGGTGGAAGCTGGCATTCCTATTGCCATCAATGCATTTACTGTGGGCCTGGGTTTTGCAGTGCTGATGCTTTCCACATTCATCAGCGTCCGCTATATGGGCCTGCTGATTACGCTGGCTATGTTTACGTCCTGTTTTGGGGCCATTTCGATTTTGCCTACCCTTTTTTTGGTGTTGAAACCGTCGGTGCTGAAAAAATGAAGGAGATGGACGATGAAGCGGGTGATTGCAGCACTTTGGATGCTGGGAGGACTGGGATTGTGGCTATTTGGGATGGTTCAGGCTCAGGAGCTAAATGGCCGCCAGATTATGGAACGGGTGCTGAACCGGACTACCTGGAAAGATATGCAGGCCAGTGTGGAACTCCGGCTGATCAATGCCAAGGGGCAGATGCGCGTGCGGAAAATGAAAACTTTCAGCCGCAAACGTACGGCCAGCGAAAGTGATATGCTGATGCGGTTTGTTGCTCCGCCGGATGTAAAAAACACGGCCTTTCTGATTATCGAGCACGAGAAAGGGGACGATGAACGGTATCTGTACCTGCCTGCATTGCGCCGGGTAAAACGGATTGCTTCCAGCGGAAAAGGTGGGAATTTCATGTCATCTGACTTTACCTATTATGACATTGGCAGACCCAAGTTGAATGACTGGACGTACCGGCGCCTCGAGGATGAAGAGGTGGAGGGTCACCCGTGTTATAAAATCGAATGTCTTCCGGCCACGCCGCAAATCGCCAAAGATACCGGCTATGGCAAAATTATCCGCTGGATTCGAAAAGATATTTTGGTGACTGTGAAATCGCTTTATTTTGACCGTGCCATGCGGCCGTGGAAAGAACTGACCGTCCCGGAAGTGAAAAATATCGCCGGGGTTTGGTTCCAAACCCATATGATTATGAAAGACTTGCAGACGGGCCACCGCAGTGAAATGGTCTTTCAGGACGTAAAAGTAAATACCGGCATTCCCGCGGCCATGTTTACCAAGCGTGCGCTTCAGCGGCGCCGGTAATCTGGGGGAACTTGCGGCAGAAACTGTGTTAAATAGCGATTTTCTGGCACGGGGTGCTCTGGAAAAATTTGCTTTCCGGGCAACTCACAGGCTCTTGTTTGACCGATGAAAAACAAGAATCCGCGCCAAAATCAGGAGAGTCCATCATGATGCGGCCTTGGCAGGTGTGTATGGTCTTCATATCTTTGTTCTTGATCGCCCCGATGATTGGGGCACAGGAACTGGGAATTTATGGATACGGGAAGTGGTTTGCTCATCCCAATTTAAACGATCCTTATCCGTTTGACCGCCTTGGGTTCCGCACGCAGCTCAATTTCACGGGCCAGGTGGGCGAACGGGTGGGACTCTTCAGTGCCCTTGATTTCAATTTTGAGGAGACACAGCAACGGCGGACCCCGGAAGAATCGCGCTCCGCAGGAATGGAGGTGTATCCTGTTGAAGCCTACATTGACCTCTATTTTTCCCGCATGGATCTGCGTATCGGCAAGCAATTTATTTTTTGGGGTAAGACCGACTGGATTAATCCCACCGACAATATTAACCCGTGGGATTATAAAAACATTTCTGCCGAAATCGAAGACTACCGGATCCCCGTTTCGTCCGCGAAAGCCAGTTTCTACCTGGGTGCCTGGACCCTTGAAGGGGTTCTGGTTTTCGAGTTTTTGCCGCACCGCATTCCCATGCATTTTGAAGAGATCCGGATACCCGGAGCAACGGTGGAAGTTTTGCCGGTGCGGATGCCCAAGCCAGGTCTGAAAAATGTGGAATTTGGTCTGCGCGCTTCTTCTGCCTGGAAAGGTATCGATTTTTCCGCTTCCTTGTTCCGCGGCTTTGCAAAAACGCCTTCGGTTGTTTTTAAATACCTGCCTTTGACAGGCACACTCCAGATTCAGCCGATCTATGGCCGCATCACTGTCCTGGGCGCGGATTTCGTAACCACCCGCGGAAAGTTTGCCTTTAAGGGGGAAGGAGCCTATTTCTTCACAGAGGACCGGGATGGGACGGACCCGTTTGTGGAGAATCCGTACCTCTATTATGCCGCTGGAATGGATTACTACGCCGCCGACGATCTGACCCTCAATCTGCAGTTTGTCCAGAAAATCCGGTTCAAGTACAGCCCGGCCGAGGAACGGACCCAGCTGGCCCGGAGAGGCTTGCATGGATTCGCAGTTGCAGAGAAAAGGGTGGAATCCATATCCTGCCGCATTCAGTACGAGCCCTTCGATTTTACCAGCCTGCAGCTTATTGGGGTAGTGAATCTGAAAGACAGGGATTATTTTTTGCTCCCAATTCTGAATTACCAGATTGCTGACGGGGTGAATATTTACGGCGGAGCTACTCTTTTCCGCGGACCGGAGGGCAGCCCGTTTGGAAGGAACAAACCGTACAGCCGGGCCTTTGTGGAAATCAAATACAATTTTTCTTTTTAGCAACATTTTTTTTCTTTTCGGCGGGACGGCCTTCAAGGAAATGGCCGAACTTAAAGTTCGCTTTTGCATCCTCCTGCCCCGAAGGCCCTATAGATGAGAAAACCTTCTTAAATGTCAGCGCCAATTTTGCAAATAAATCCGTTTTTGCATCAATTTTTTGGGATCTGAAGTATTTTTTAAGTAGATGATGAGCATAAAAAATATTTTTCATAAAAAAATTGCTTGACAAAATATGTTTGGGTCGTTAAATTTCTGTAAAAAATTAACATT
>MTOL01000177.1 GCA_002011685.1 Deferribacteres bacterium JdFR-76 | reverse complement strand
GTACGTCGTCAATAACCTTTTGCAGCACGTCCAGCCGATGGCGGAGCGATTCGAAATTTCGCTCCATGCGCGCAAGCCGCTCTTCCAGTGAAGTGCGGTTCTGCGCCGGGGTTGAGGGCACCGCTCCTAAGACAAGACCGATCAGCACACAAAGAAAGACAACTCGTCTCATGGCAGGTACCTCCTTTTTTGATTTTAGGTTTATTTTATTGCATTGTAGGGAATTTACCCTTNTGAGTCAAGAAGATTTACCACTTTCGTAGTTTAGAAACAAAATTTTCAGATCCGCGCATGTTTCATCGGTTAAATTGCCGTTGATTTTGGCTTCTGGAGTCTCTAATTTAGAAACAAATGGTTCATGCCGTTTTTTGCTCGTTTTTTTATGATGAGATTCGAAAACTATTGGTTTTGAAGAAAGATGCATCGTTAGATTGTAGCGGACGGGGACTGTCACGGGCAAGAAAGAGCGATCCTCTGTCCCAAAGTTGTGAATGCAGGGAACGCCCGGATGCCTGAATCAAACATACAGCTTCGGTTGCCTGCTGAATTCTACCGCTTTTTGGGGTTGCATCGTTTCGTCTGCCTTGATTTTGAAACAACAGGGCTAGATCCGCAGCAGTGCGAAATTATTGAGATTGGCGCCGTCAAAATCGTAGACGGGCAAATTGATGATACGTTTGAGAGTCTGGTAGGCATTCATGGTGTTCTTCCCGAATATATTACAAATCTGACAGGCATCCGGCCGGACGACCTGGCCGGGCAGCTGCCGATAGATGAAATCATTCCCCCGCTTTTATCGTTTCTCGAAGATCTTCCCGTTGTGGCTCATAACCTCAGTTTCGACCTCTCTTTTCTCCAGTCTGCACTACTCCGGCTTGGACAGCGTGACCGTGCCGCCTTTTTTGACGTTGCCAACCCCAAACACATCGATCTGTTGCTTCTTTCGCGGCTGTTTTTGCCAAGGGCACCGAACCATAGTCTGGAAGTTCTGGCCCGTGTTCTTGGTTTTAGGGCAAAACGGCACCACCGCGCGTTTGATGATGTGATTTTGGAAGTGCAGATTCTGGATGCCCTGCTCCGTCTCGGATTGCGGATGCCGCCACAACCACTAAAAGAAGCATTACGGCTTTTGCAGAATCGCTCCCACTTTCTTGAGCCGCTCTTACGGCGGATTGAAGCAGCCCAGCAAGACAGGAGGCTGGGCCAAAAGCTGGATGCCATCCCGGTTCCAACCCCGGATCTTCCCCCTGCGTACAATGTGTTGCATCGGAAAAATCCACGCCCGGATTACCCAGCTGCGTACGATGAAGAGGATGTATTGCAAACATTTGCTCCCGGCAGCACCATCGAAAGGGAACTGCCGGGGTATGAGTTTCGCGGCGAACAGGTAGAAATGGCGCGGGCGGTTTGGCGCGCCTATGAACAGAAAGAGTTCCTGATGGTAGAAGCCGGCACCGGAACCGGGAAGTCCTGGGCCTATCTCGTCCCGGCTATCTTTTGGGCTGCTTCTCATCCACTTCCGACAGCCCGGACCATTCTTTCCACCAATACAAAAAACCTTCAAGACCAGATCTTTTTCAAAGACATCCCTTTCCTGCACAAACATCTGCCGGTAGATTTTCAGGCAGTAATGCTGAAAGGAAGGAGGAACTACATTTGCCTGAATCGCTGGAAGCAGTTTTTGCATGGCCTGGATTGGACCGTGGAACGAAACGTCCTGGAGGCGGTTTTGCCGCTGATTGCGTGGGTGGGAGAAACGCAAACGGGTGACATTGAGGAGACGGGAGCTTTCAACCCGACTCGGTGGCCATGGATCTGGGCCCAGATCCGTTCGGAAACAGGTTTTTGCCGGAATCCACAATGTGCCTTTAGCAATGTCTGTTTTGTTCAGCGTGTTCGGCGGGCCGCGAAAACAGCCGACCTTGTGGTGGTTAATCACGCTCTCTTGCTTAGCGATCTCGGATCCAAAAATCGTGTGCTCGCGGAATATTCAAATCTGATTGTGGACGAAGCCCACAATCTTGAAAATGCGGCAACAGAAAGTCTCGGAATGGAATGGTCATACTGGTCGCTTTCCCAGTTCGTCTCTCAGCTTGCTCTTGCTCCCGAAGACCCCAGATGCCCGTGGAAAGCGCTCCACGCGATCCGCCAATCGGTGCGGCCGCCCCATCCCAATTTTTGGGAGACGCTTGGCCGGCAAATCAGCGATTCCGTGGAAGAATCTGCTTATCTTCTGAGAAAGAACGGTGAACTTTTTAACGTTCTTTTCCAGCAACTTTCGTTGCGGGAGGTATGGTCAAACGGATATCCAGCAAAAATACGCTACCGTAACTGGATGGCCGAATTTCCGGAAGCAAAACCGGTGACGGAAGAACTGTTGCAGCATCTTACAAGCCTTCGGGATCTGTTGCAAGGAATCCGCGGAAATCTGGCCATGGTTTCGACGCGGGGTTTGGGGGACACAGAAGTACAAGCTGTGGAGGAACTGCGCAGTACGGCATCGGGGTTTTCGGAAGGGATCAGCGAGCTGCTGGCAACGCTTTCGCTTCTCACAACGCAAAATTCAGAGGAATTTGTGTACTGGATTGATGCCGGAAACGGAAAAGACCCGCGCCAGATGCGTATCTGCTGCGCTCCGCTGGATGTTTCGGATCTTCTTTACGAAAACCTTTTTGAACGGCTGGATACGGTCGTCTTTACGTCTGCAACGCTGGCGGTAGGAGGAAGTTTTGATCACTTTGAAAGCCGGACAGGGATCAACCGAATCGAAGCGGACCGCAGGGTTCATAAGATTCTGGGTTCGCCTTTTGATTTCCACCGCCAGGTGCGTGTGCTGATTCCGCGCTTTATTCCCAGCCCGCGGGACGATCAGTTCATCCAGGTGGGCATACAAATTATCCTGA
>MTOL01000291.1 GCA_002011685.1 Deferribacteres bacterium JdFR-76 | reverse complement strand
AAGGATACTAGCAGGGCTAGGAAGGCGCCGATCAGCAGGGCGAAAGCCAATCTCCGGCGCTTCAGAAGGCGGTCAAGCCGCTGGGTTAGCCGGCTGTCGTCCGGACTCCACGAGCGGTTGTGCTTCCGCTCCCTTGTCATCTCTTCGGTCCGATCAGCTGTTTCCTCCATCTTCCGAAAAGCGCGGCTTCCTTTTTTGTGCCTGCCGGATGATCAGTTGTCCAGCTATTTCTGTTCGTCCTTATCACCTTCTGGATGGGCGCCAAACAGCCGCAGCCACTCGGCCAGTTCCTGACGGCTTATTGCAGGCGGTTCTGCCGAGTCTTCGAATTTTTCTTCCAAGCAAAGATACTTCCGGTAAAACTCTTCGGACCTCATAGTGTTGGCACCCAGGGTCCGGGCATAGTCCTTTACAGGATTATCGGACGAGACCACGGTTATATTTCGCCGGTTTGTGGATTTCTGAACAATCCTCCGGNTTACGTCGTCNGCCTTTTGGGGAGGAAGAGTGTAAATAATTTCGATTGTGTCCATCATTTTGCGGCTGGGATGCCCCACGTGTTCTCCGTCAAAAACGATGGTGGCACGGAGTTTTTTACCGCGAAGGAAGCCCTGCAGTTTGAAGACCAGACGCCTGCGGGCTTCTTCCAGGCTTTGCAATGCTACGGCCCGAAGTTCCTCAACCCTGTGAATGAGGTTGTAGCCGTCGATGATGATTTGTTCTGCCATAACTCTGCCTCATTTTTGCACGGTTTTCCCGATAGATACCATGGTTAGCAAAAAGGTTTGCCTTTCGTCCAGCTGGAACAAAGAGTTCAGGTAATCATCATAAAAGGCGGCGATTTCGCAGGCGCCAAGCCCAAGTGCTTCTGCTGCCAGGTAGGCATTCTGGGCAATGTGACCGGCGTCCAGGAAAAGGTAGCGATACCCGCGGATGCCGTATTTCCAGAACATCCTTTCGGTGACGGCTACCAGCGCAAATACAACGGCTGCATCGGCCAGAAAGTACTGATCCAGGCCACCGGCCACCAGGTCCCGACGGCAATCGCCAAGAAGCATTGTGATTAGCTGGTGACGGCCCGGCTGAAAAAGGTACAGTCCCGGTTCCATGTCTTCAACCCGGTGGATCACCACAAACAGATCTACAGCGTATAGAGCTCCTGCGGAAGGAGCAGTCCGGAATACAATGGTTTCATCCCGCCAGCTTTTGCGTGCGGCTGTTTTGCCGTAGGTCATAAAAAGCAGGTTAGAGAGCTGCTGTGGAGAGATGGGCTCTGGGAGGTAATCCCGGCGGGACCGGCGCTTTTTCAGTGCCGAGATCAGGGTGACGTCCTGTTTTTCGTCGGGTGGAGGGAGGGCTATCACCCGGTGCTCCCGCCGCCATTCTGTGGTGAGCCGGTAATCTGCGGACATCATGTCCCGGTAGCGGTAGCCGGTTAGACGGTGCAGGGCTTCCAGTTCTTCCAGCTTGTGAGGCTGATGCGAGGGGCGCGCCAGAAAATCTGCAAGCTGTTCCAGCCACCGGCGCCGGTCATCTGCAAGCTGTTCCAGACGCCGGGAAAAGCTGGCATCAAAACCGTTCTTTGTCATGGTTGGTTTGTTCCTCCTCTTTTATCGGACCGGGTTGATGAAATACGCTCTCTGCACCTGTTAATTTTCCGCCCTTATTTTTGCTGGAAAAGGTCCCGCAATTTATGCCGGGCGGTTCGCCTTTCGTCAATGATATGAATCACTTCCCAGCCATTGCGGACCAGAGCGTCGGACACGAACCGCCGGTGGCAGCGGAAGTAAAGCATTTCTGCGCACATCAGGCACGAACGTTTGTCTCTGGCTTTTTGCTGAAGATCTCTAAGCCCCTCTTGGAAAGCAGATGTGCTCATGTACATCTCGTATCCGCCGGTGCGGTAGCCTCCTAGCGTTTCACCGAAATACATGTATGCAATTCCGTGGCGGTTTAGCTCTGCTTCCAGGTATTCCCTGTTAAAATGGGGAAATTTGCTTGAAACTGGGAAGCGTCGGAGATCGAAAAGCTGTTCGATACCATGATCTTTCAGCAGTTCCAAAAATGCTGCCAGAGACCGGTTGCTGTGTCCTATGGTGTAAATCGTCATCCCAAGGTTTGTTTTTTCTGTTTTTTCTGAATGTAGATTGGTGCGTCCGTCATTGCAAGCCTTTTGTGCCAGCGCCTCGGGACTACCGCCTATTGTACGCATAGGTGTACCGGATGGTTCACACTGGTGTACCTGCAGGTACACTTTTTCGGGCCAAAAGCAGTTTTTAGGTCTCAACAATTTTCGTAACTAATAGAAAAATAAGGAGATAAATAGTGTGGCACGGCTATTGCCTAAAAAGGCAGCGAAACGAAGAAGAAAGTAAACAAAACAGGAAACAGAACCGAAACTAAAAGGAGGATGCAAAAATGAGAAGGAGATTCATCTGGATTGGGTTGGCAACGGTGCTGAGTTTTGCTCTTCTGGCCGGCTGTTCCAAAAATCCGGCAGAGCTGGCATTTGATGAGGACGAATCGGAAATCCGCCAGCTTATTGAAGAGAACATGGATTACATTACGGCAGTGGGATTGGACGATGGCGGAGCTCAGCCTGCCAGTTATTCTTTCGGCACGTTTTCAAAGATTGCTGAACCCATTGAGCCGTTGCGCTTTGGCCGCAAAGGGCATTTTAAGATCGAATCCATTCACATTGAATTTCAGGACAACGGGACGGCAATCGCCACCATCCTGGGTTCGCTGGATGGTTACTTCTACATCCTGGCCAAAGACAGCACAGATACAACGGCCTGGGGAAAGCTTTACCGCAAGGAAATGCAGAATATTGTGGAGCGGAAAGTTATTTTCAAGCGGCGCAAGCGCCAGATTGCCCAGGCTGGCTCCCACGGAATGGGAATGAACGGGC
>MTOL01000417.1 GCA_002011685.1 Deferribacteres bacterium JdFR-76 | reverse complement strand
CCATTATCCGCCCTGGCCCGGCCGAAGGCGGAATGAAGGAGCTGTACGTCCGCCGCCGGGCCGGACTGGAAAAAACGGAATACCCACACCCGGTCCTCGAGCCCATTCTCCGCAGCACCTACGGAATCATCCTGTACCAGGAACAGGTGCTGCAGGTGGCGCAGGCAATTGCCGGTTTGACGCTGGGCGAGGCAGACATTCTGCGCCGGGCAATGACCAAAAGCCGCGACCGCAGCCAGCTGCAGACTCTGCGCGACAAATTCATGGCCGGTGCCACCCGAAACGGCATCGAAGAAAATCTGGCAGCCAAACTCTGGGACTGGCTCACGCATTTTGTGGGTTACGGATTCAACAAGGCACACAGCGCTACTTACGGCTGGCTGGCCTACCAGTCCGCCTACCTCAAAACGCACTTTCCCCTGGAATTCATGACAGCGGTGCTGAACAACGAAGGCGGATACTACCCGCGTTTTGCCTATGTCGAAGAAGCCCGCCGTCTTGGGTTTACCATTCTGCCTCCCAGTGTGCTTTTCTCTTCGGCCCAGTTTGAGCCAGAAGGAAAAGCCATCCGGACCGGTCTGGCGGCCGTCCTGGATCTGCGCCAGCAAACCGTGCGGCGCATCCTGGCGGAGCGGCGCCGCCGTCCCTTTCGCGATCTTTATGACGTACTGCTCCGCACTGGAATGAACCAGCGGGAAGCGGAAAACCTGACCCGGTGCGGCGCCTTCCGGGAGCTGGAACCCAGTGAACCAAAAGCCCTGGCCAAAATCCGCATTTTCTACAAGAACTACCGCCGTAAACATGTGGCCGAGCTTTTCACCCGCGACCTGCAACTGGGTCCCTTCTCGAAATTCCAACGGATCCTCAACGAACTTACACTTCTGCGCTTCGCCATAACAGACCATCCCCTTACTCTGTTTCTCGACCAGAACCCCGGGATTCAATACGTGCCATCCATTGAGCTGGAGAAATACAAGAACAAAACGGTAACCGTGGTGGGTTGGGTCATCATGTTCCGACGCGTACCCACGCAATCCGGTNCCTATATGAAATTTCTCACTCTGGAAGATCTCCACGGAACCATCGAGGTGGTTCTCTTTCCGGACGTCTACAAACGATTCGGGCGTCAGTTCTCTCTGGTTGGGCCCCTTCAGGTAACCGGAAAGATCCAGTCCCGCGTTCCTGGAGAAGTAAACCTGATCGCCGAAAAAATCACGCCCATCCGGCTTTTTACCGAACACGAAGTCAGCGTTCCCATTCCCGAAACTCCCTTCGCGTTCTAACCTTTTCTGTTTTTTTAGAGAACCACACTCCCTCTTTTCGCTCAGGGCGGCAAAGGCCGCGGCCGGGAATCGACCAGCGGCCGCAACAGTACGGTCCCATCATTTCCTTGACAGCCGGGCTTCCGGCAAATCACTTTTGCATTTCAAGGCGAAATTTACTAATATTGTTTCCGAATTTCGCACGGCCTTCGCCCGTGTCTTCTTCAGGTGGCGGTTTTGATGGGAGGATGGAAAACTGAATGGCCAAAATAAAACCCGCACAAAAGACCCGCGCTGACCGGTCCCTTGAGAGATACCTTGAGGAAATTGGCAATTACGAACCGCTGCCACCGGAACGCGAAATCGAGCTGGCCCGGCGCATCAAGCGCAACGACCCACAAGCCCTGGAAGAGCTGGTTAAGGCCAACCTCCGTTTTGTGGTCAGTGTAGCCAAAGAGTACCAGCATCAGGGTCTCCCCATGGAAGATCTGATCAACGAAGGAAACCTGGGTCTGATCAAGGCGGCCCAGCGCTTTGACGAAACGCGCGGGTTTAAATTCATCTCCTACGCAGTCTGGTGGATTCGTCAATCTATCCTGCAGGCGCTGGCCGAACAGTCGCGTATTGTGCGGCTGCCGCTTAACCGGATCGGGACCCTAAATAAAATCGGAAAAATGCTGGAAACCTTGGGCCAGCAGTACGAACGCGAACCGGCCCTGGAAGAACTGGCCCAGCACCTGAACATGACCTCGCGGGAAATCACGGAGACCATCAAAACTTCAGCCCGCCACATCTCCCTGGACGCTCCCATGCAGCCCGGTGACGGCGACAGCAATTCCCTTCTGGACGTGGTCCAGAATGAAGAAATCCCCTCTCCTGACAACGATCTCATGCGGGAATCGCTGCGGGCGGATCTTGATCAGGTCCTGAGCACACTTTCCTGGCGGGAGGCAAAAATTCTCAAACTCTATTTCGGGATCGACCAGGAAAGGCCATATACCCTGGAAGAGATCGGGGAAATTTTCAATCTGACCCGTGAGCGGGTCCGACAAATTAAAGAAAAAGCCCTGCGGAAACTACGACACAAATCGCGCTGCAAAACCCTCCAGCAGTATCTCGGCTGATGCAGAAAAAGGCCGTCCGCTGAGCGGGACCGCGTGTTTTCCGGCTATTCAGCCCCGCTCCAATTTATCCATTGACAGCGCTCAACAAAAGCATTATATTGTTTTTTGAGAAGTTAGAAACAAAAAGGATTCTTCATGGGATTACGCCAGACTTTGATCCTGCAGCGCACCCGGCTTATTCGTCGCCTGAAAAAGGAGGAACGAAAGATTAGCTTTCCTCTTTCCGTCCCGCCTGGAAAGAAAATTGTGGTTTTTCTTCCTGCAGAGCTGGCGTCAGAGGTATCCATCTCCGAGCTGCGCGAACAATTCTACCCTGTTGCTCCCGGCGCAGAATGGCATTTCCTGCGGCCAGAGGGCGGTCAGCTGACTGCGGCAGAGAGTGCCCCCCCTGTTTACAGCCCCAATTCCGTAACGGTCCTGGGGGCGGTGAAAAAAAGCATCCGCACCTGGCTCAGGGACCGGGTCTTCCTGGTAATTGATCTGAACACGACTTTTGAACCTGTGGCTGCCTTGCTCTCCCGGGCAACACAGGCCCC
>MTOL01000196.1 GCA_002011685.1 Deferribacteres bacterium JdFR-76 | reverse complement strand
CCATGGTTTTACGCAATTTTTCGGGGTCGCCGCGGGACAGCTCAAAAGCGGCCTCCAGTATGATGACTCCCGGTTCCCGAAAACCGTGTCGGTATCCGAACGGGATTTCCTCTTTGAAGATTTTTTGGCTGTGTCCGTCCGGATAGAGGACCCGGATCCAGCGCAGCCGGTCGGAGATCTCCGTGCCGAATGCGCCGGCATTCATGTGGATGGCGCCGCCAACTGTGCCAGGGATTCCCGCCAGTTTTTCAAGACCAGCNAAACCCTGTCCGGCCAGAAAATCCAGCAGTTCCTGCAGCAGGAGGCCGGCCTGGGCCACTACCGTATGCCCCTCCTGCCAGACCGAACGGAAATGCCGCATCAAATTCAAAATAAGTCCCCGATAGCCGCGGTCACTTGCCAGCACATTGGTTCCTTTTCCCAGGACCCGATACGGTACCCCGTATTGGTTGGCCGTTTCCAGAACCCATTTTAGCTCCTCTTCATCCGCCGGCCAGGCCAGCAGATCGGCAGGTCCGCCTACCCTGTATGAAGTCAGGCGCGCCAGAGGTACGTCCTTTTTTATCCGGTTTCCCAATCGGTTCTGCAATGCTCGGTAAACCTCCTCCCTGTTCCACAAAGATCGGCTCATGCCTCCCGTCCCAGCACCGCGTCAATCAGCAAGTACAGTAGCAAGTAAATCAGATACAATGTCAGCAGCTGCATTGGGTCTCGCCTGTTTTTTCATCTTTTCTGCCATCTGTTGCAGCCGTTCGGGATTATCCAGCAGTTCATTTGCTGTCCGAGCCAGCTCCTCCGGTGACGTTTGTTTTTCCACAAGACATACCGCTGCTCCGGCCCGTTCCAGTTCCCGCGCGTTCCTTTCCTGGTGGTTTGCCGTCGCGTATGGGAAAGGAACCAGAATAGCTGGCAAACCCGCCATAGCCAGCTCGGCCAGCGTGGTGGCACCGGCCCGACAGACAGCAAGATCGGCCGCCCGGTATGCCAGATCCATCCGGTCTATGAATGGAAAAAGCCGCACACCCTGCTGCTGGCCCACCCGCTTGCGGATCGATTCCAGCCAGGCTGGCCCCGTCGCCCACAAGATCTGAAGATCGCCCCGCTGGAGGAACGGCAACGCTTGCGCCACCAGATCATTCAGCCCTTTTGCTCCCTGGCTTCCCCCAAAGACGAAAAGTGTCTTTTTGCCTTCCTCCAGACCCAAAAAAGAGAGTGCCTGCTGCCGGTCCGCATGTCCAATCGTTCCGCGGACGGGATTCCCATACACCTCCACCCGTGCCCGGGGACTCAAATACTGCCGCGACGAACTGTACGTCAGGTATACCTTGTCCACCCACCGGGACAAAAACCGTGTGGTTGCCCCCGGATAGCTGTTCTGTTCATGAATGACCGCCGGAATCCCCATCAACAGAGCCACCAGTACCACGGGACCACTCACATACCCCCCCGTGCCGACAACCAGACTGGGCCGACGGCGGAGAAAAGTGCCCAATAACAGCAAAATGCTGCCAGCCAGCTCCAGAGGAATCCACAGATTGCTCAGGGCAAACCCCCGCCTGAATCCGCGGATCCGCAGCAGCCGGAGAGGATACCCCAGCTTTTTTCCCAGACGGTATTCCACGCCGCGGCGCGTTCCCCAGAAAGTGATGCGGCAGTCCGGAAAACGCCTGCGGAATTCATCTGCCAGGGCCAACGCCGGGAAGAGATGGCCCCCTGTTCCGCCGCCAGCAAAATGAATGTCCAGCGGTCCTTCTCTCACACCACCTCCACAAAACGTTCTTCCACCGCCCATCGGGTGGGCCTCCGTGGCCGCACCTCGTGGTGCTGCGAAATATTCAGCAGCACCCCAATAGCAAATAGGTTGGACATCATAAATGATCCGCCGTAGCTGATAAACGGCAGCGGCAATCCTTTCGTCGGAAGCAGATTGCAAACCACACCTGCATTCACAAAAGCGTACAAGGCCAGACTCGTGGTAATTCCAACCGCCAGCAAAAAACCACCCATATCGTCACACCGGCGGGCAATACGGTACCCTTCCACCACCAGCAAAAGAAACAGGGTCAGAACCACCACGCTCCCCACAAAACCGAATTCCTCTCCCACAATGGCCAGAATAAAATCCGTAAACGGGTCCGGCAAATACTCCAGCTTTTGAATGCTATTGTCCAGACCCACACCGAAAATTCCGCCATTTCCCAGACTGATGAGAGCCTGCTTGACCTGATAGGGGATCTCCACACCGCGGATGGATTGAATGTAATCCCGCAAACGTTCCAGGTGATACGACCGGACAAGCAGCCCCAGCGGCAGCACACCAAGCGAAAGCCACCCCACATGCCGCAACGGCATTCCACCCGAAATCAGCAGAACCAGGCTGATGGCCACCAGAATCACGGCGGAACCCATATCCGGCTGTTTTAAAAGAAGAATAGCTATGGTTCCCACCACCACAAGCTGCGGAAGCACACCAATCTTGAAATCTTCCAGATAATCCNGTTTCCGCACGATGGCATCGGTGAGGTAAAAGATTAGCGCCAGGCGGACAAAATCCACCGGCTGGAAAAGAAACCCGCCCAGTTTGTACCAGCGTGTGGCATTGCGGATGGTTACCCCATGAAGGAGCACGGCAACCAGCAGCGCAATGCCAACCAGAATCATCGGCTTGGACAAGCGCAGCCAAAACCGGTAAGGGATTAACGCTCCCAGTACCATCAAGACCAGTCCTATGATAACGCGGATAAAATGCTTTTTAAAATAATAGGCGCCATCCTCATTATGTTTTTTCATAGCGATGTGGTGGCTGGCACTATACACCATCACCAGCCCGATGCACACCAGCAAAATAACCACCACCAGTAAAAAGTAATCGTAACGGTATGTGTCCAGCCTCCGCATTACCGCACCTTGAACAGACTCAAACTCA
>MTOL01000109.1 GCA_002011685.1 Deferribacteres bacterium JdFR-76 | reverse complement strand
AAGAAGGTGGCGTTTTCCGTTCTGACGACGGAGGCAAAACCTGGAAACGGGTCAATAGCGATGCGGCACTGCGCCAGCGCGGTTTTTATTACACCCACATTTACGCCGATCCGAAAGACCCGGAAACTGTGTACGTTCTGAATGTCCGTTTCCACAAATCGGTGGATGGCGGCAAAACATTTTCCACACTTCCCGTTCCGCACGGCGACAACCACGACCTGTGGATCGATCCCAATAATCCCCTGCGGATGATTGAGGCCAACGACGGTGGTGCCAACGTGTCCTACAACGGCGGCAAAAGCTGGACAGAACAGGATTTCCCTACCGGTCAGTTCTACCATGTAACCGTGGACAATCAGTTCCCTTATCGGGTTTACGGCGCTCAGCAAGATAATAGTACCGTCAGCATAGCCAGCCGCACTACCGGTGCAGGCATCGGCCGGGCTGACTGGTATCCCGTTGGCGGTGGCGAGAGCGGTTACATTGCTGTACATCCCGAAGACCCGAACATCGTTTATGCAGGAAGCTATGGTGGGTATCTTACCCGATACGATCACCGCACAGGACAGATCCAGAATATTTCGGTGTGGCCAGACAACCCCATGGGACATGCCGCCGGCGACCTGAAATACCGGTTCCAGTGGACGTTCCCCATCCTCATTTCTCCCCATGATCCCAGCGTTCTATACGTGGCAGGCAACCATGTTTTCCGCAGTACGGACGAGGGAATGAGCTGGGAAATTATTAGCCCGGACCTGACTCGCAACGACTCCACAAAACTGGGCCCGTCAGGCGGGCCTATTACCCACGATAATACTAGCGTGGAATACTACTGCACTATCTTCTCGCTGGTAGAGTCTCCCCTCCAGAAAGGCCTGATTTGGGCCGGCACTGACGATGGCCTTATTCACATTACAAAGGACGGCGGAAAAACGTGGCAGAATGTTACGCCGCCGAAAAAGCTTCTGCCGGAGTGGAGCCTCATCAGCATCATCGAGGCTTCCCCTCACGACCCAGCCACCGCTTACGTGGCGGCAACGCGGTACAAGCTGGACGACTTCCGGCCTTACTTGCTAAAAACCCACGATTACGGCAAAACCTGGCATCGGATTACCCAAGGCATTCCGGAGAATGAGTACACCCGGGTGATCCGCGAGGATCCTCACCGGAAGGGACTGCTCTACTGCGGAACAGAACGCGGCGTGTACGTTTCCTTTGATGACGGTGAAAACTGGCAGCCGCTGCAGCTCAATCTGCCCCATGTACCCATCCACGACATGGTAATTCAGGCCCGGGAAAAAGACTTGGTGATAGCCACGCATGGACGGGCCTTCTGGATTCTGGACGATCTGACCCCACTTCACGAAATTAACGATGAAGTCGCCGCAGCGGATATGTACCTTTTCGGTATCCGGCCAACCTACCGGATGCGCGGCCGGTCATTTTCACGGCCGGGCATGAGCCTTGGACAAAACCCGCCCAACGGTGCCATCATCCGCTACTATTTTAGAGAAAAACCGGAAGGTGAAGTAAAGCTGGAGATTCTGGACGCTGAGGGCAATATTATCCGCACATTCAGCAGCAAGAAAAAAGACAGCGGTGAATCAGACCGGTCCGGCCGCCGTGGTGGCAGGAGGAACCGCCTCCCAGCCGAAGCGGGAATGAATCAATTCGTCTGGGATCTCCGCTACCCGGACGCGAAACGCCTTCCGGGCATGATTCTTTGGGCGGGAACGATCCGCGGCCCCCTGGCTGTTCCCGGAAAATACCAGGTCCGGTTGATTGCAAACGGCAAAACCCTCACGCGCTCGTTTGAAATCAAGAAAGATCCGCGGATTCCGGCCAGCATCGAGGACCTGCAGGCCCAGTTCGATTTGCTGATCAAAATCCGCGACCGGATTACGGATGCGCACACCGCTGTTCTCAAAATCCGCAAGGCCAAAGAGCAAATGACAAACCTGCTCAAACGGCTCGAAAACCACCCTGCCCGCAAGGAAATCGACGAAGCTGCTGCAACCCTGCGCAAAAAGCTGTCTGCCATCGAGGAGGAAATTATTCAGGTACGTATCAAAAGCAGCCAGGATGCCCTGAACTACCCCATCAAACTCAACAACAAACTGGCATCCCTGGCCTCCGCTGTGGGAAGTTCGGATACGCGGCCAACCCGGCAGGAATACGAAGTGTTTAAGGAACTGTCTGCCAGGCTCGACCAGCAGCTAACCAAACTGAAAGAGGTGCTGGAGAAAGATGTGCCAGCTTTCAATCAGCTGGTGCGTGAAAAGAACGTACCGGCCATCCTTCTTCCGGCAGAAGAAAAGTAAGAAAACCACCAGAGGAAAAATGGCCCCAAAAGGAGCGGATCAGCCGGACTGATCTGGCAGAACGAGCGCAGAACCCGATAGACATCGGAAACTGCGGCAGGTCCAGCAGGGAAAAACTTCCGTTCCGCTTTNTGCGGAAACGGATTCAAGAATTTGCAGAAGCAAATTATCGAACGAGCAAAAAACAACATAAAAAAGAGGGAGGGATCATGATTATGCGTGGCAAACCTTTTGGGTCTATTTTCACTGTCGCGCTGATCCTGCTGGTTTTTTCGCTAGGTTCCGACGGCCGGACCCAGCCGTTTACCCTGGAACAGGTGATGAGTGCCCCTTTCCCCGGGTATTTGACGGCTGCTCCGGTTAAGGACCGGATCGCCTGGGNATTTAATCACGAAGGAAGGCGGAACATTTTTGTGGCCGAGGGCCCCGCTTTCCAGCCGGTCCAGGTCACCCATTACGATCAAGATGATGGCCAGGCCCTGGGCCAACTGGCTTTTAGCCCGGATGGTGAAATCATCGTCTATGTCCGCGGTGGATCTGCCAACCGTCAGGGCGCCCATCCCAATCCCACCAGCGATCCACGCGGTGCAGAGCAGGCGGTCTGGGCCGTTC
>MTOL01000186.1 GCA_002011685.1 Deferribacteres bacterium JdFR-76 | reverse complement strand
GGCCGCCGTTGCTGATTTCTATCCAGAAACTTACCAGAAGGAGAAAATCAAAAAGGGGCCGGATTCCCTGACCCTGCGCCTGAAAAAAAATCCGGATATTCTCCGGGAACTGGCAAAGAAGAAGGGAAACCGGGTTCTTGTTGGTTTTGCAGTGGAAACGGAGAATGAAATTGCCAACGCGTCCCAAAAAATGACCGAAAAGGACCTGGACATGATCGTTGTAAACAATCCGCGGATTGAAGGCGCAGGTTTTTTTACAGACACGAATGTGGTTACCATTCTTACCCGCGACGGTCAGGAAATTGCCCTTCCCAGGATGAGCAAGTTTGAAGTCGCCTGGCACATTTATGACCATCTGGCGGTGCAGATGGGGCTAAAGCCGGCTCCTTTTCGCGACGTGATTGAGGTGTGACCCATGGCATTTTCCCAGGAGCAGCTGCCGGAATTGCTTTTGCGCTACTTCCGCCAGCAAAGAGAAATATTTGGGGACGGTTTTGTTTTGAGCCGTGAAAAATGGGAGGTTCTGTTGCATTCACTGGAACGGGGCGGCCCTGTACCCGCCGGGCCCATCGACCCAAAGAAAAAAGCGGAGCTTTTGCATCAGTTTTACGAACAGATCAAAAATTGCCAGCGGTGTCCGCTGGGTGAAACCCGGATCAATTTCGTGTTTGGGGTAGGGGACCCGGATGCAAAACTGATGCTTATCGGTGAGGCTCCGGGAAAGGATGAAGACGAACAGGGCGAACCTTTTGTGGGAAGGGCCGGTCAGTTGCTGAATAAAATCCTCAAAGCCATTCAGTTTGAGCGGGAAGAAGTCTATATTGCCAATATTCTGAAATGCCGGCCGCCCAACAACAGAGATCCGCTGCCGGACGAAGTGGCTCAGTGCGAACCTTACCTGCACCGCCAGATCGAGATCATTCAGCCCAAGCTAATTCTGGCCCTTGGAAGGGTGGCAGGACAAACCCTGCTAAAGACCAAGACAAGTCTGGCCAATTTACGGGGCAGGCTGCACGAATATCGGGGCATTCCGCTGATTGTGACTTTTCATCCGGCAGCCCTGCTTCGAAATCCGCAGTTTAAGCGACCTACATGGTATGACGTGCAGTATGCCCGGAAAGTGTACGATGCCATTATGGCGGGGAGACCGCCTGAAACCATTTCGTATCCTTCACCTTAATGGGCGGTAGGGATGGCAACGAGAAGAAAAAACAAAGACTATACCGAAGCACAGGAAAATACGGACCGCGTACCGCCACAGTCCATTGAAGCGGAAATGGCGGTCCTTGGGTCCATGCTATTAGACCGTGAGGCCACAGGGAAGGCCATTGAAATTCTGGACGACACCGCTTTTTACAAGGAAGCCCACCGCAAAATCTTCCAGGCCGCTGTGAGCCTGTACGACCGGAATGAACCGGTGGACGTAATTACACTCACGGAAGAACTGAGCCGCCGCAAACAGCTGGAGGAAATAGGTGGCAGCTATTACCTCACAGAGCTGGCAGAATCCGTACCTTCAGCCGCCAATGTGGAACACCATGCGCGGATTGTTCTGGAAAAGGCGCTGCTCCGGAAACTCATCAATGTGGCCACTAACATCATAACGGACAGCTATTCTTCACAGGATAATGTTTTCGACATCATTGACCGCGCTGAACAGGCCATTTTCAGTCTTGCCGAACGCAGGTTGCGGAAAGGCTTTCAGGAGATCGACCCAATTTTGCACGAGACGTTCGAAGAAATCGAACGGTTGCACAACCGCAAAGGCGGCGTTACCGGAGTTCCGTCCGGTTTTCAAAAACTGGATGAGATGACGGCTGGATTTCACCGCTCTGACTTTATCATCATCGCGGGGCGCCCATCTATGGGGAAAACGGCCTTTGCCCTTTCCATCGCCAGAAATGCGGCCGTTGAACACAAAATTCCGGTTGGGATTTTCAGCCTCGAAATGGCCAGCTACCAGCTTGCCATGCGACTATTATGCGCAGAGGCCCGGGTCAATTCTCACCTTCTGCGCACGGGGCGGCTTCCCATGTCGGAATGGCCAAAATTGAGCCTGGCGGTAGGCAAACTGGCGGCCTCCCCCATTTACATTGATGATACGCCCAATCTGGGCATTCTGGAGCTTCGTGCCAAAGCCAGACGGCTGAAGGCCGAGAAAGACATCGGTCTCCTAATTATTGACTACCTCCAGCTTATCCAAGGACCTTCCAGCGTCGAGAACCGGCAGCAGGAGATTTCTGCNATTTCACGTTCCCTGAAGGCCTTGGCGAAGGAACTGAACATCCCGGTCATTGCCCTTTCGCAGCTGTCGCGTGCTGTGGAAGCCCGGGGAGGCGACAAACGGCCCATGCTCTCGGATCTCCGGGAATCGGGTGCGATCGAACAGGATGCCGATCTGGTTATCTTTATCTACCGGCCGGAAGTGTACCAGCAACTTTACGATGAGGAAGGAAACTCTTTAGAAGGAATTGCCGAAATTATTATAGGCAAACAGCGAAATGGGCCCACGGGGACGGTGCGTCTGGCGTTCATCGATGACTATGCCAAATTTGAAAATCTGGCGATGTACGAGGACATTGATTTCAATATTGAACCGACCTAACTTCATATTGAATTTTGCAGGATGTTATGAATCAGGAAGCGGAAGTCGTTAAAAAAACGGTGGCCATTCAGGATGATCAGGAGCAGCGGTTTCTGGAATACCTGACCACCATCAAATCCCTTCTCCGCAAAACCAATCCGCGGGCCGATCTGAAACTCATCGAAAAAGCCTACCATTTTGCCAAAGAGGCTCACAAAGATCAGCTGCGCCTCTCGGGTGATCCCTATTTTATCCACTCGCTTGAAGTGGCCAAAATCCTGGCCGAAATGGAAATGGATTACATTACCGTTACGGCGGGTCTCCTGCACGATGTGGTAGAGGATACCGGC
>MTOL01000190.1 GCA_002011685.1 Deferribacteres bacterium JdFR-76 | reverse complement strand
TTTACCTTTGAGCGGCTGTCCAAATCTGCGGCCGTATTCAATCCGGAGAAACTCAACTGGATGAACGGCTGGTACATCCGTAACGGTGACCGGCAATCTGTGATTGCCTTAGGTATCGAATTTTTGAAAAAGGGCGGGCTGATTCCGCCAGACCGCGAATATGCTGCCCGCTGTGTGGAGCTGGTTCTGGATGGTGTGGAATACCTGGCGCAACTTCCGGAGAAATGTGCCAATCTGNTCCGTGAAGATTTTGATTACGAAGCACGGGAATGGCTGGAAAAACCGGCCTCTGCGCAGGTGTATCGGAAATTTCTGGAAAAACTGGAAAATCGGATTGAATGGAACGGTGCAGCGTTTCGCGAGCTGATGAAAGAGATTCAAAAAGAAACAGCAATCAAGGGAAAAGATTTGTGGATGCCCATTCGTGTGGCGCTGACAGGGCGTGAGCATGGGCCAGAGCTGCAGAAAATTGTGGAGCTGTACGGCAAAGAGAAGTGTGCCCGCCTGGTGCGGCGGGCACTGGATCAGGCAGGGTAATGGCTTAAACCCGTTTCTTTCGGGCAAAAATGGATTCATAAGGCTCTGGCCAACGGGAGGAGAAAACAATGGGAATTCGGATTTACAATACACTTACAAAGAAAAAAGAGGATTTTATCCCAATAGAACCGGGCAAGGTAAAATTTTACCTTTGCGGACCCACGGTGTACGACTATTTTCACATCGGCAATGCCCGACCTTTTATTGTCTTTGACGTATTCCGCCGGTATCTGGAATACCGCGGGTTTGATGTTACATTCGTCGTAAACATCACTGATGTAGATGACAAAATCATTAACCGCGCCCATCGGGAGAACCGCTCGCCGGCGGATGTGGCGGAAGAATTCACCCGGGCGTATTTTGAAGATCTGGAGAAGTTGCGGATTCGACGTGCCACCGTCCATCCAAAGGCCACCGAACATATTGCGGAGATGATTGCGCTCATCCGCAAGCTGGAGGAGCGGGGCATTGCTTACCGTCTTAATGGGGATGTTTATTATAATGTAGAGAAATTTCCCGATTACGGACGGTTGAGCGGGAAAAAACTGGAGGAGCTGCAGGCCGGTGCTCGCGTGGAGGTCGATGAGCGGAAGCGCAATCCGTTGGATTTTGCCCTGTGGAAGGCGGCTAAACCCGGGGAACCGGCCTGGGACAGTCCCTGGGGAAAAGGGCGTCCAGGCTGGCATATTGAGTGCTCGGCCATGTCCATGAAATACCTGGGCCCGGACTTCGATATCCATGCCGGTGGGGAAGACCTTATTTTCCCGCACCATGAAAACGAAATTGCTCAGAGCTGTGGGGCTGGAAGTGCCCAGTTTGCCCGCTACTGGATGCACAACGGCTTCCTGAACATCCGTGGCGAGAAGATGTCCAAATCGTTGGGCAACGTGCTGACCGTGCGGGAGATTTTGAAGCAGATCTCTCCCGAGGTGATCCGCCTGTTTTTCTTGCAAAAACATTACCGCAGTCCCATCAACTACTCGGAGGATATTCTGGAAGAAACCGAAAGGGCCTGGCGCCGCCTGCAAAATACCTATGGGGAATTGCTTCAGGTGGAGAACATCCCGGAAGATGAATTTCTGGCCGGGAAACTGCCAGACCGGGCGCGTGCCGCCCTTCAGGAATTGGCCCATCATCGGTCCGCCTTTGAAGAGGCCATGGACGATGATTTCAATTCCGCCAGAGCCATCGGACATCTGTTTGAAATTGTGAAACTTGCCAACCGGATTCTTGCGGAGGGGAAGCCGGAAGGAGAGCGGGCCTATGTACTTTCACGGATTCGGAAAACGCTGGAAGGATACGATTCTTTTCTGTCGCTTCTCAGAAAAGAAGAGAGCCCTGCGACCAGCGGCGATTTCGAGAAGGTGATGGAATTGCTGCTGGAGGTGAGGAATTCACTGCGGAAGAAAAAATTATTTGACCTGGCCGATGAAATCCGGAGCAAGCTGCACGAGATGGGATATCAGATCGAAGATCGGCCTGATGGCAGCGTGTGGAAAAAGATGAGCTAAGAGGAGAGGAACGGAATAAAATTTTTGTAAAAAGATAGAAGAATTTTGCTTGACAAACGGTCTTTTTTTATTATATTATTAGGCTGTGTTGGCAGCTCTTTGACAAGATCCGTATGGGTGCCGATGTAGCTCAATTGGTAGAGCAGCTGATTTGTAATCAGCGGGTTGGAGGTTCGAGTCCTCTCATCGGCTCCAGACGATATGGAGAGGTTCCCGAGCGGTCAAAGGGGGCAGACTGTAAATCTGCTGGCGCAGCCTTCGGAGGTTCGAATCCTCCCCTCTCCACTACGTTTGGATGCGGGAGTAGCTCAGTTGGTAGAGCTACAGCCTTCCAAGCTGTCTGTCGCGGGTTCGAGTCCCGTCTCCCGCTCCAGAGAAGGCTATCCCGCCATGTGCGGGATAGCCAAATTTTTCGTTTGGAGCCGGTGATTTTTTTATCTGCAGGACGCGCATCCGGGCTATAGCTGATTGGATCCATATGGATGTTCTCGCCGGGGTTCAGGGTTTGAGCCTGTTATGAAGTTGTTTGATGGCATGATGCCCACGTAACNCGGCTGATACTGGATTGATCAATTCCGTTTGGCGGGATTNCGAGCCCTGGAAAAGAAGAAATGAAGGATTTTGTTCTTTGATTCATGATGCCCACGTAGCTCAGTTGGTAGAGCACATCCTTGGTAAGGATGAGGTCACCGGTTCAATCCCGGTCGTGGGCTCCAATGCGCAGATGTTTTTCCAATGACTTGGTGTAAAATGGCCCGAAAAGGGGCTGATAAATTGGCTTGATTATTTGCGAACAGCAAGGAGGAAAAACCGATGGCCAAGGCCAAATTTGAGCGAAAAAAACCGCATGTAAATGTGGGTACCATCGGTCACGTTGACCACGGAAAA
>MTOL01000189.1 GCA_002011685.1 Deferribacteres bacterium JdFR-76 | reverse complement strand
GGGACTTTTACTGGGAATTCTCCGCCCGGAAGAAGAGCATTTGGTTTCGGTTTCACCTGAGCCGGAACAGATACTGTACTGGCGGCATGCCGTTCCATCCGCCTACTGGGTGGGCCTTCTGGGAGAACGGGCCTACCACCAGGGGATCACGGAAGACGTGGCCACCGTAACACCATTTTATATGCACGACTTTCCCGTGCAGCCGGGGAAAGNTGGGCTGCCGAGCAAGGGATAGGGAAGGGAGCAATGGATTTTGAGCGGAANCCGCTGTTCGCGGCGGAGCTGATTCGCCTGAAGACGCCGGCCGGGCCGGAAAAGTATTCGGATTTATCATGAGCAATCAGAAGGATAAAAGGATTTTTCGTCCGTTTCGTCTGAAAAATGGCGAACAGGCATGGATCCGTAATATGCGGTTGGACGATCTGGAAACGGTACTGGAACTGGAACATATTCTGTTTTCGGATCCCTGGACCTATTCCAATTTCCGTCATGAGGTGTGCGTGAGCGAGGTTTCCTGGCCGCTGGTGGCGGAAACGGCCTATGAGCTCATCGGCTATGCCATTCCCTGGTTTGTTGAGGATGAGATGCACCTGGCCAACATTGCCGTTTCGCCGCTGTATCAGAGACAGGGGGTAGCTTCTCAGCTCCTTTGTGTAATTTTAGAAGAATCACTGGCAAGAGGTGTCCGCAGGGCATATCTTGAAGTTCGGCCTTCGAACCGGAAAGCCATTCGGCTGTACGAGAAGTTTGGGTTTGAAAAGGTGGGGATTCGCCGTCGTTATTACCGGAACGGAGAGGATGCGCTGATTATGGAACGTTATCTGCCGCGGCAGGAACCGGTGCGCCAGATGTCGGACGAGAACCAAAAGCGGTAGTGGAGGTGCGATGTCCTGGTTTCGGCGACAGAAAAAAGGGGTTGTAACCACCGAAAAAAAGCAGATACCGGACGGACTCTGGCTGAAGTGCGAGCAATGTGGAGAAATCCTGTACCGCAAGGAGCTGGAACGGAATCTGTACGTTTGCCTGAAATGCCAGTTTCATTTCCGCATCCGTTCCAGTCAGTACCTTTCAATTCTGCTGGATGAGGGGAGTTTTGAAGAATTTAACGGGAATCTGGTTTCAGCCGATCCGCTCAAATTTAAGGGACTCAAGAAATATTCGGATCAGCTGAAGGATGCGATGAAGAAGACCGGTCTAACTGAAGCGGTGGTAACCGGGAAGGGGCGAATGGATGGAATTCCTGTTATTTTGGGGGTGATGGATTTTGCTTTTATTGGTGGCAGCATGGGCAGTGTGGTGGGGGAGCGTGTGGCCAGGGCCACGGAACGGGCCATGGAGGAAGATCTGCCGCTGATTATCGTGTCGGCATCGGGAGGGGCGCGAATGATGGAAGGGGCTCTTTCTCTCATGCAGATGGCCAAAACCAGCGCCCTGCTGGCCAAATTTTCGGACCGCGGCGGCCTGTATATTTCTGTGCTGACCAATCCTACAACCGGAGGGGTGACCGCCAGCTATGCTATGCTGGGAGATATTATCCTGGCAGAACCCGGAGCTCTGATCGGGTTTGCCGGTCCCAGGGTGATCAAGCAAACCATAGGGGAGGATCTTCCGGAAGGGTTCCAGCGGTCGGAATTTCAGCTAAAACATGGATTTGTGGATGCAATTGTGCCCAGAGCCGAACTGAAACAGCGAATTGTGCAATTGATCCGCCTGCTGGGGAAAGATGGAAAAGCCGAAAACATCCGCTAAGCCGTTTATTCTGCTGGTCAATGACGACGGAATCTACGCGCCGGGGCTGGCTGCGCTGGCAAAGGAGATTCGCAAGATTGGGGAAGTATTTATCGTGGCGCCGGCCAGCGAGCAAAGTGCCGTAGGGCATGCCATTACCCTTCTTTCTCCCTTACGGGTGTGGCCCTTTTACAAGAATGGCGAATTTTTTGGTTATGCCGTAAGCGGCACGCCGGCCGATTGTGTGAAAATTGCCTACTGGGCATTGCTGGAGGAGAAAAAACCGGATCTGGTGATTTCCGGAATTAACCACGGATCCAATACAGGAATCAATGTTATTTATTCCGGCACGGCCTCTGCAGCTACAGAAGGAACCATTCTGGGGATTCCTTCTTTCGCTATTTCCATTGCCACCTATGAGGAAGTGGATTTCAGTTTTGCCGCCCGTTTTGCGCGCAAGCTGGCCACGATCGTTCTTGAAAAAGGATTACCGCCGCGCACTTTTCTGAATGTGAATATCCCTCCCGTACCGGAAGAGGAGATCCGCGGGGTGGCCATTACCCGGCAGGGCATGGCCGTATACCGTGAAAAATTTGACCGCCGGGTGGACCCGCACAAAAAAACTTACTACTGGCTCACGGGACATAAAATCAATCTGGAAAAAGAACCTCCAGACGCCGACGATGTGGCCATCATGCAAAATAAGATCTCCATTACGCCAATTCACTATGACCTGACCAACTATGAAGCGCTAAATGAGCTGAAAGAATGGAAATTTGAGCTATAACGGGAGCGGGGATGGAACACAGGGAATGGGTTCTGGTTCTGGATTTTGGATCGCAGTATACTCAGCTCATCGCCCGGCGGGTCCGCGAATGCGGGGTGTATTCGGAAATCCGGCCTTTCCACCTGCCAGCGGATGAAATCAGGCAATTGAAACCGGGAGCCATCATCCTTTCGGGAGGTCCAGCTTCTGTTTACGCCGATAATGCGCCGTTACCGGATCCTGCCATCTTTGCTCTGGGAATCCCGGTGCTCGGGATCTGTTACGGGCTTCAGGTAATTGCTCATCTGCTGGGGGGGCGGGTGGACCCGGCGGCCCGGCGTGAATATGGCCGGACGGAGCTGGAAATTCTGGACCACCGAGATCTATTTAAGAACCTTCCCCCAAAAACCACTGTGTGGATGAGCCATGGCGACCACCTGACG
>MTOL01000346.1 GCA_002011685.1 Deferribacteres bacterium JdFR-76 | reverse complement strand
GGCACGTTCTGCGGAAAAGAAAGAGTATCCGGGAAAAAAGCGACGCTCAGCGGCGAAAGAAACTCCAGCGAGTCTACTTCCGCTTCCACGGTAACCTGGCTGCCAGGCGGCAAAATCAACGAAAAGCCGGTTTGTGGCAGGGCTGGCCGGCCGGCCGACGGCAAAAGGATAGCATCTGAAAAAACCGGGATCTTTCCATCACGGGTGAGCGGATAATCGGGAAAGTCTTCTGCCGGCCGCAGCTCAAAATGCTCCAGCTTCCATCTCAGCACGTATGCGTGGGAAGAACGGTGGACGATGTCGATCCGGAAATCTCCGTTCTGCTGAGCCAGAGGAGAGGACAGAACCGATGCAGGAACCACAGCCGAAAAAAACAAGCATATTGCCGCAAGGGTTAAACCGGAGCGGTTTCCGCGGCGACGGACATTCATTTTCATCGGACCGACTCAATCCATTCAAATAGCGGTTGCAACGTGTGTTCCCACCTGTATTTCTCTTCGATGAGCCGTCTGGCGTTGTGCGTGATTCGCTGGCGGAAACTGTAGTCCTGCATCAGCCGGATGACATGGTCGGCAAATTCTTCGGAGCTGCTGGCCACCAGAAGGTGTTCGCCGGGCAAAGCATGAATGCCCTCCAGCCCTACCGGTGTGGTTACAACCGGCACCCCTGCCGCCATAGCTTCGAGAATTTTATTCTGAATGCCAGCCCCAACCCTCAGAGGAGCTACGGAAACAGCAGAATCCCACAGATAGGAGCGGACATCGTTCACCTTCCCGGTAACCACCACACCTCCACGATCGGCCAGGGCACGGATCGCCTTCCGCGGACGATTGCCCACCACATAAAACACAGCATCCGGAACCTGTGACTTCACCCTAGGAAAAACGTCGCTGTAGAAGTAAAGCACAGCATCGGTGTTTGGATAATAATGGATATTTCCGTGAAAAATGATCCGGTTGGGACGGTAACCATTCACACTGAAACGGAAATAGAAGAGGTTCACCCCATTGGGAACAATCATCACACGATCCGTGTCCGAATTGCCCACCAGATGCTGCTTATCTACTTCAGAAACAAGCAAAACGCGGTCAAAATTCCCGATTACCTGTTTTTCGTATTCAAACACCCGGTTCTTCTCCACCCGGTAAATCCAGTAGCTGGGCGAAAGCCGGCTTACGTGAGGATCTGCCAGAAACCGGGTGTAATTAAGGGACAGAGCATCGATCAGATCGACCACTTTGGGAACGGAGTCGATCTCCTCGACCAGATGGGCGGCCCGTACCATACAGGCGATGATGAGATCGTAACGCTCACGGCTGAGCTCTTCAAAGATCGCTTTTTTCAGCCGGCGCATGTTGTAATACTCGACCTGCAGCGGCCGCCCGGTCAAAAAGGCCCTCATTGTACGGAAATATCCGCCGATTTCCTTGTAGGGAACCGGAACAAGCTTCAGACGCGGCACAGAATTGGCCAGCATCTGTTCCTCGGCACGCGAAGGACATAACGCCAGCAGCGTTACATCATACCGTTTGGTGAGTTCCCGGAGAAAATAGAGGGACCGCAGGCGGTCTCCGGTTACAGGTGGCATCGGCCATCGTGTTGCAATATACAGGATCTTCATTCCGACTCCAGCTCCCTCTTTGCTCCCAACCGTCCCAGCAGCGAATCCCGGTACCCCGTCATTACGGCCTGCAATTGCTTTTTCTTTTCAAAAAAGGTATTGCGGTGAAAAAGAATCACGACCAATCTTAGCAGAAAATAAAGAAAGAATTCGGCAACGCGCGCATAGATCCGGAAAAGGTTGCCTCTGTACGTACGGAAAGCCCAATAGCGGTTGCGGGTCTGGTAATAAAGGTAATAGGGAGAATAGCGGCCTGCCTCTGTGCCTGCTCCCACTTTGTGCCACACCTTGGCCGCCGGTTCGTACCAGATTTCCCAGTCTGCACGAAGAAGCCGCAAGCTGTAATCCACATCTTCAAAGTAAGAATAAAATGTCTCTTCAAGCAGCCCCACCGCCTGAAGGGCCTCCCTCCTGATAAGCAGTACACAGCCGGTGGCAAATTCGATGCGTCTTGGTTCGTTCCACTGGCCGCGGTCCTCTTTGCGAAACCCAAAATGCCGAACGGAAAGCCTCCACGGGTAAATAGCACCACCGGCATACCAGAGTTTTCCAGGCGCGTCGTAATAATAGATTTTCGGCACCACCGCCCCAATTCTTTCGTCCGAAAAAAGGCGCCGGTACATCCGGAGAAGACAGTCACTTGCAAGTTCCGTATCATTATTCAGCAACAAAATAGACTGCGGCTGCCAGTCCATCACCTGGCGGATTCCCGCATTGTTTCCTGCCGCAAAGCCGATATTTTGAGGCAGCGTCAACACCTCAACTTCCGGCCAGTTCCGGAACCGTGCAGCCACGGCATCGCCCGATCCGTTGTCAACCAGCATCACCCGCCAGCGGATGTGCCGGTTTGTCCGGAGAGAAGCGATGCACCGTTCTGTCAAATCCAGATCCCGCCAGTGCAAAATGATTATCGCAATATCCGGACCAGAAGAGAGTTCCTCCGGCAAAGTTGTTCTCCTCTTAGCGGATTATTGAGCCACGCTGCCCCGCACACATAAGCACGGATGCAGATCCAGCGTCCGAAGCTTCGTGTTTTTCCCATCAGGAATGATATTATATAAATCAAAAAAACCATTCTTTCATCTGTTTTTGCCAATTTTCGAACAGGAAACATTTTAAGATAGCGATATTTCACAGCAAATGGTAAAAAGACGTGCAGATTTTTCACTGCAGATAAAAAAATTTTTCCCATCTTTCAGATATTTGGGCTATTTTAAGGTATCCTGTGTGACGAATGCGGATGAAAACATGAATATTCTGATCCTGACCGATTTTTTTCCAAATGAGACGGTACCTTATGAGGCCAATTTTATCGGC
>MTOL01000147.1 GCA_002011685.1 Deferribacteres bacterium JdFR-76 | reverse complement strand
ATGATTGCACAGACGCTGCACCGCCTCGGATTCCGCACCGTGCGCGGGAGCAGTACGCGCGGGGGAAAGAAGGCGTTTCACGAAATGGTAAGGGCTCTGAAAGAGGGGAAAGTGTGCACCATCGTTCCTGACGGTCCCACAGGGCCCAGGCACAAGCTGAAGCCGGGGGTTATTTACATGGCCCAGCAAACTGGCGCACCCATTTTTCCGCTCTGTTTTTCGGCCAGGCCTGCCCTGCAGTTTCGGTCCTGGGATCGATTTGTATTTCCGCTCCCTTTTTCCAGGGTGTTTGTTTCGGTGGGGAAGATGTTTACGGTGCCCGCCGATGCGGATGACCGCCAGCTTGCGCAAATCCGCGCTGAACTGGAAGGGTACATGGTTGAACAGGAACGGAAAGCCGATGCCTTTTTCCAGAGTTGAGAAAGCGCGCTTCATCCTTTTCCCCTTCTCCGTTTTGTACGGTTCCGTGGTAGAGCTCCGAAATCTTTATTACGACCGCGGCTGGCTTCCAGCAGGTCGGCTCCCGGCACCGACCATCGCTGTGGGCAATTTGACCGTGGGGGGAGCCGGTAAAACTCCGGTTACCGGTTTTCTGGCGCGCATGCTGGAACAGGCAGGCAAAAAAGTAGCTGTCCTGGCACTGGGGTACCGGAGGCATTCCCGGGAAACAATTATCCTGAGGAAAAATTTCCTCGATCGGTGGAGTCCGGCCGAAACTGGGGACGAACCGCGCGTTCTGGCCCGCGCCCTTTCCACGGGGGCAGTGGTGATCGGCTGGAACCGATATAAAACGGCCTGGGAAACATACTCGGAACTCCGGCCCGATGTTTACCTGCTGGATGATGCCTACCAGTATCGTCAGGTGCAGCGGATGCTGGACGTTCTGGTTGTCGACGGTCCATCTGTGGGCCGGAAAGATTATGTGATTCCCGCAGGCCGCTTGCGGGAGCCTTTCCGCCAAATGCGCCGTGCCGATCTGATCTGGATTACCCGGGTGGACCAGATGAACGGTTCCCGGGAAGAAGCTCTGTGCTGGTTGCGGCGCTGGAGCCAGGCTCCGGTTGTTTTCTCCTCGTTTGTTCCGCAAAAGCTGGTGGCAGTTGATGGGACCAGTACCGAACCGGTGCAGGCACTGCGGGGAACCCGGGTTTTTGCATTCTGTGGGATTGCCCGCCCCGAATCCTTCTTAGCTACCCTGAACTCAGCAGGTGCGGAGGTGGTGGGCCACCGCTTTTTTCTGGATCATCACTGGTTTACTGAGGAAGACCTTACTGATATAAAAGAAGAGGCTTTTCGACTCGGGGCCAATTGGATTGTGACAACAGAAAAGGATGCCGTTCGGTTATCGTCCGGCCAAAAACGGGATTGCGGAAGCCTCTTCTATCTTCAGATCGAACTGAAGGTTGAAAATGAAGAACTTGTGAAAAATCTATTGAAAAATTCCAAAATTTGGTAGTATTATAAAGCTGTCATCTTCTATCGCGGATTTGGGGTTATCCAGGTTTGAGATAATGTGTTTGTGTTCAGACGAGGCCGCAGAATCCGGATTCCCATTCAATTGCACGGAGGCGCAGGGAACTTCCTGTTCTGTTTCTAAGTAATTATTTCAAAGGTGCTTATGGTTCGGTGATTTCTGCCGATAATGAGAGTGGAGACAGAGCCAAAAGCTACGGGAGGCGAAAACGTGAAAAAGAAGTACAAAGTCTTGGTGGTCGACGACGACAAAAATATCCGCCGGATGATAGAAATTCACCTTCAGCGTGAAAAAGTTTACGAGGTGCTGCACGCATCCAACGGTGAAGCCTGCCTGAAGATCCTGAAAGAGGACNTTCCGGATCTGATTCTGCTGGATATCCAGATGCCCGGAATTGACGGCATTGAGACGCTGGAACAGATCAAGCACCAGTATTCCCGCCTCCCTGTGGTAATGATGTCGGCCCATGGCACCATCGACATCGCTGTGCGCTCCATGAAAATGGGGGCGTACGATTTTATTACCAAACCCTTCTCCGGCGAACGCCTGCTGGTGACGGTGAAAAATGCGATCGAAAACAATGAGCTGCGAAATGAAGTAGAAAAACTGCGCCAGGAACTCCAGGAGAAGTACCAGTTTAAAAACATTATCGGCCAGAGCGGGGCCATGCAGGAAGTGTTCCGCTCTGTGGCAAAGGTCATTGACAGCAACGTAACTGTGCTTTTGCAGGGGGAAAGCGGTACGGGGAAAGAACTGATCGCCCGCGCCATCCATTACGAAAGCAAGAAACGGCGCAATAAACCGTTTGTGGCAGTGAACTGCTCGGCCCTTCCGGAGTCGTTGCTGGAAAGTGAGCTGTTTGGCCACGAGAAGGGTGCCTTTACCGGCGCAACCCAGCGCCGCATCGGGAAGTTTGAACTGGCCGACGGAGGAACCATCTTCCTGGACGAGATTGGCGAGATGTCTCCCGCCACGCAGGTGAAGGTACTGCGGGTTCTGCAAGAACGGGAATTTGAACGGGTGGGAGGCAACGAACTGATCAAAGTGGACGTGCGGGTGATTTCTGCAACGAATAAAGATATCGAAGAAGCTGTCCGCAAAGGGGAATTCCGCGAAGATCTCTATTACCGGCTGGCGGTTTTTCCGATCAAGATCCCGCCTCTCCGGGAGCGCAAAGAAGACATCCCGCTGCTGGCCGAATACTTCCTCAAGAAGTACGCCGAGCGCGAAGGGAAAGAAGTTACATCCATATCTGCCGAGGCCATGGAACTGATGATGGCCTACCACTGGCCGGGGAATGTCCGGGAGCTGGAAAACGCCATCGAACGGGCGGTCATTCTTGCCAATACCAGCGAAATTGTGGTAAACGACCTGCCGCCCAACGTGCGGGCGATCGGCGAGCGGAAAGTCAGTGTTAGCACCAGCGGGCCGCTGATGAACTGGATCGAAAAACTGGAAGAAGAGGCCCTGCGGAAAGCTCTGCTGGAATGTGA
>MTOL01000057.1 GCA_002011685.1 Deferribacteres bacterium JdFR-76 | reverse complement strand
CAATTGTTCCCTCCGGAGACCGGTTTTATGCGGTATTTTCCGATTCGGTGCCCGGGGGAACCCGCTACTGGCTTGTGGGAGAAGGGGCCATTCGACGGCCGGCCCGGATGGTGCTGGACCAGCCCTCCCATCTGCGCAGTCCGTCTCAACGCGCCGACCTGATCATAATAACCCATCGGCGCTTTTGGGCCGCGGCGCAGGAACTGGCTTCCTACCGGTCTGCACGCAATGGAATTCAGGTGGTGGTGGCCGATATTGAGGATGTTCTGGATGAATTCAATTACGGCCTGATGGATCCTGAAGCCATCCGATCCTTTTTGGCCTATGCGGTGAACAGCTGGCAGCCCCCGGCGCCACAGTACGTCCTTCTCTTTGGGGATGCTTCCTGGGATTACAAAAAACAGGGGCGCAATTCAGTAAAAGAAAATTTTGTTCCCACGTACGGCAATCCCGTTTCCGACAGCCGGCTGGTAAGTCTGGATGGGTACGGGGATTTTCTCCCGGATCTGTTTGTGGGTCGCCTGCCGGCCGAAACGCCCGCTGAAGCGGCGGAGATGGTGNGGAAAATCAAGACCTACGANGCGATGCCGCCGGCACCCTGGCACAANAATATCATTTTTTTNAACGGCGGCTTCAACGATTGGGAACAGAACCTCTTCCGCGGACAGGCCGAGGAGATCATCAGCACCTATGTGGAAGCACCGCCTTTTGGCGGAAACCCTGTGCGTATCTATAAGGAATCCGACGAAATGCTGGTAGGCGAACACCGCGGCGAAATCATGGCCGCCATCAACCGTGGAGCCCTCTGGCTTTCTTTTCTGGGACACGCCGGCAGCGAAACCTGGGACCTGATGCTCATGAACGAGGATATCTACCAGCTGGAAAACGGAGACCGCATGCCTTTCATCACCAGCATGACCTGCCACACAGCCCGCTTCGCCAATCCGTACATCACCACGTTTGGGGAACTTTTTCTGAAAGTTCAGCACCGCGGAGCCATCGGCTTTTGGGGAACTACAGGTTGGGGCTACATTTTCCAGGACAGGGTGCTGATCAATGAGCTGTTCCGGCTGGTACTGAAAGATTCGGTTCGGACGCTGGGTGAAGCCACCACGCTTACCCGCCTGCACCTCTGGGACCTTCTGGGGTATTCCCGGATTACCGTTGCTTCCATCGACCAGTACACGCTTCTGGGCGACCCGCTGCTTGAACTGGCCGTACCGGAAAAGCCGGATCTGGCCATTGCCGATAGCACTCTGAATCTGACCCCGGAAGAACCCACCCAGGAGGATACCAGCCTCGTGCTATCGGCCCGGATCTACAACTACGGGCTGGTACCGGAAGATAGTTTTGCTGTGCAGGTGCGCCTGCTAGATGAGCAGGGAACTGAACGGGCGCGCCGTTGGGTGGAGCTACCTCCCGTTCTTTACGCAACCGATATTCAGGTGGAACTGCCGCTGGCCGGTCTGGTTGGTAGCGGAATGATCGAAATCTTGCTGGACCCGGACGACCGGGTTGATGAACTGGGCGAAACAAATAACCGGGCAGAAATCCGCTTTTATGTGTATTCCACCTCCATTGCAGTGGCTTCTCCGGAGGCCCATGCTGTTTTGCGCAATTCCCGCCCATCGCTTCAGGTCTACACCCCAGAAATTTTGGGTTCGCCTCCACGGGCCTATTACTTCGAGTTGGACACCGTACCCGATTTTTCGTCGGACTGGAAGCAAGCTTCGGGTCCGATTCCGGAAAACCCGATTGTGACCCGCTGGCGGGTGCCGGAAAATCTGGTGCCCGGACATTATTTCTGGCGCTGCCGGACAGAATGGCAGGGTACATTCAGCGCCTGGATTTCGGGGGATTTTTACGTTACCGATACAGACTCGTTCCAGTGGATGGAAACTGCGGAAGATCTGGCCCGAAGCGGCCTGGCCGAATCTCTGACATGGGAAGGAAATAGCATCCAGCTGGCATTGGACCCGTCCAGGGCCGTGCTTCTGGAAGTGGTTTCCGCCGGTTTTCAGGATGGCAGTGACTGCAAGCTGCTGCTCAACTATACCGTCTTAAACAGGGCGGCCCGCGGGCACCATGTAGTGGCCATTTCTCCCACCACCGGCACTGTACTGGCTGGCCCGTACCTGTACGACACCTATGCCGATACGGCCGCAGCCAATGCCATGGCGGATTTTATTGAATCGATGCCGGAAGGCACGGTGATTATGGCGGGGATCATGGATGATGGATCGGTCAGCATGACGGAGCGTGCTTACCGGGCTCTGGAACTGATCGGGAGCAAATGGACACGGCAGGTGGGCTTCCGCGACTCGTGGGCGATTATCGGGCGAAAAGGGGCAACTCCCGGCACNGTGCCCGAGGTCTGGTCACCGCGGGGCCAGGGTGCAGCTGTGGTGCGAGACACGCTCTCTTTTTTGCGCTACTCGTCCGGCATTCTGGAAAGCGGAACCGTTGGACCCGCCACCCGGTGGATAAGAGTAGGGTGGGATCTGGAAGTGCCTGCCGGAGATGCCGGCTTTCAGCTAACGGTAAGGGGATNNGACCGGGTGCAAGGAAGCTGGCAGGATCTTCTTACCGTTTCTTCCGGNTCGGGGGCAGATCTATCATTCATCGATGCAAACCGCTACCGCGCTCTCCGCCTGAGAATGGAGCTTCAGGACCCGGATGGACGCCACAGCCCGGCATTCCGGTCCTGGTATCTTTTCCGGGAACCGGTGCCGGATCTGGCCACGCATCCCGTCTATTTTCAGGTCCTGAACGATTCGCTGCTGGAGGGAGAATCATTACAGGTGGTTGTGCCCGTTTTCAATGTGGGAGAGCGCAATTTTGCTGCACGGGATTCTTCCTTTGTGGTGGAAGTGGAGCGTCAGCCCAATCGTTGGCAGATTGCGGGTGTGCGGGCGCTTCCTGCTATTCCGGCTGACGATTCGGTTCATGTGCGCGTGGCTATTCCCACGGC
>MTOL01000353.1 GCA_002011685.1 Deferribacteres bacterium JdFR-76 | reverse complement strand
GGGCGGAANGGATGGNTACTCCAGAATATTGCAACATCGTACGCCTTCAAAAAGGATGCCCCCTCTTCCCAATCCTCCCTGAATAGCCAAAGAAACGGCGCCGCTTCCAGATCAAATACCCGGTCTACTTCGGGCAAAAGTTGAGCCCACTCCTTTCTGGCCAGAAGGTGAACCGTCGAGCCGGAAAATTGCCTGTGGAAAGCGGCAAGAATGGGACGGGTAAGCAGAAGGTCGCCCAGCGTGCCCGGGTGGAACACAAAAAGCTTCATGTGATTTCTTCATCCTCTTCCAGCAAACCCGGAGGAAAATAAAAATATCGATCCAGCAGGCGCACAAACTGGCTCCATCTTTTCTCCGGTGCGCCTTCGGCTGCCGCAATTCGGAGGTAAGCATCCACCATCGCATCCAGCTGATCGGCGTAATGAAGAAGAAAGGCTTCCAGCGTCATCGGAACAACGGGAGAGCCCCGGGAAAGTTCGCCATGATGGCTGAGTATCAGATGAGCCAGCTGCTGCTGGACCGCTTCTGGAATTTCCTCCCTCCCCCGAAGGTAATGCTGAACCCTTTCCATGCCCAGGGCGATATGACCGATCAGCCTTCCGCTATCGGTATATTCAAAAAATCCACGGTCAAAGCGGTAGGCTTCCACTTTGCCTACATCGTGAAGCAGGGCTCCGGCGATCAGCAAATCGCGCTGGACGGCGCTGAAATGGCCGGCCAGCTGCTCGCAAATAGCTGCTACCGAAACCGTGTGCTCAATCAGCCCCCCCAATCGTGCATGGTGCCACAGCCTGCCTCCGGGCGCTTTGCTGAATGCCAAAAAGAACTCCCGGCAAAAAACATCCTGGAGGAGGCCGCGGAGAGAGGCCGTTTCCACCGAGTCTACATAGCCGAAAAACTGTTTCTCAAGATCCGCAACCGATTTATTCGGGGGAGGGAGGAACTGATCGAGGCTCACATTGTCTTCCGGACGCGCCTTCCGGTATCGTTCAATCATCAGCGAGGGACGGTTGTTGTAGAGGGAGACCCTTGCCTGCACCTTTACAATATCGCCAACCTTCAACGCTTTTGCGCCGCTTTGCGGCTCATCCCACAGGGTTCCAAAAATCCGGCCTTCGCGGTTCCCAAGCTCCAGGTGCAGATACTCGGCGTCCCCATCGCAGGTGTGACGCAGTTCCACCTTCCGCACCACAAAAAAGTCTACTACGGTCTTTCCGGCGGGAAGCTGTTTCAGTGGCGCTTTCATGGTGCCGGCAAATTTGATTCTGGTACCAGCCACAGCAGGTCATAATCGGACCGTACAACTTTCATGGTGTCCGTATCCAGCGGAATGGTAAGCCCATTAAGCCACAGGTCCACCTGATCCCGGTAATGGCGGCTGAGAGGATGCCCCACCTGGCCCGGAGGATTGACCACTGCGGCCCGTCCCGGCCGCGCGAGGTCCACAATCATCCGCATGGAAGGCCCGATTATGCAATCGTACGGCTCCAGGAAAGAATAGCTGCCGTTGTTAATGGTTGTATGGCTCCCTCCCATGGGAAACGGCCCCACATCAAAAATTCTCCCCACCATGGGCTGATCGCCCATTACGTGTTTGAAGGTAACCCGGTGCAGCCGGTCCCAACGCCACCGGATCATGTCGGAACCAAACCGGTCAGAAAGCTCCTCCATAGCTTCTACAAGGCTTTTTTGTATTATCTCCGTGCCGCTTTCCTTTTTTTCCGGCGTGTTTTGATCGTCAAACCAGTGAAAAAGCTGCTGTTCGTAAAGTCGGCGGAGAAAGCGGTACGCCAGTCCTGGCACCCTGAGGTACTCCTCATAGGCTTTCTGTCCCAGATCATCCGCGAGGATGTTTTTCAGGAACTTGCCAACAAACACCTGAAAGATGCTTGCGGCGACACTCTCTCCCCGCAGCTGATAATCCCATCCGCGGAGAAAACGGTACACCTCCCGGAACCGATCATCCTCTTTGGCCATCTGCTCGCACACGGGGAGAACTCGAGGAACGAGAAAGGCCGCAAAGGGTGAATAGACGTCCATCTGCAAAGTCCGTATCTCCTCCACCGAAAATGTGCTGTCTGCAGCCAATACCTCTACAATCCGGGAGATCCGCGATGGCGGTTCCCAGAGATACGAAATAGAATAGGGATAATTGGGACCAGTGACACGGTTGTTGGCTGTGGCGATGAAACCCTCGGGGGGATTTACCATATGCGGCATTTCTTCGAAAGGTACAAAACCGGTCCAGTTGCGGGTTCCGGGAGCCACAAACATCCCGGAAAAGCCGGAACGGATCGGAACAGCTCCTGCAGCCCAGTAAGCGATGGTACCGGTTGTGTCGGCATAAACGATATTCTGCCCCGGAACGCGGAAAGTACGGATGGCATCGCGGAACTCATCCCAGCTGGAAGCCCGATTCATTTTTAGCAGAGCCTGCAATTCATCCGAAAAACTCTGACCAATCCACCGCACGGCAATTTGGGTGCGCGCTTTTTCGGCCCGCGGATGCACCGCATTGATGACCGGACCATGTTCAGAAATCAGCACGGTAACCGAGTCATCCTTCCCTCCGCGTACTGGAATCCGCTCCTTCACTCTCACGAACGGTTCCCACCCGCCAGCTGAGCGGTACACCGATGAGTCGGCCGGCTGAACCTCCAGCGCAAAGAAATCCACATCGTCCGTCATCAAGTTGGTAAACCCCCAGGCTAAAGCCGGGTTGAAGCCGATGACCACGGCGGGACTCCCTGGAAGAGTAAAACCGGCAACGTTCAGGCCGGGCGCCACCAGATGAACCAGGTACCAGCGAGAAGGATTGGTCAGGGCCAGATGCGGGTCATTCGCCAACAGCGGCTTGCCGGAGCGCGATTTCCGGCCAGAAATTACCCAGTTATTGCTGCCCACGGCCCGGAGAGGTCCGCCAAGCAGCCGCTCCAGCTGGTTGGCTGCCAGAAGCCACTGGCGGGCGACCGGTGCCACATCCG
>MTOL01000148.1 GCA_002011685.1 Deferribacteres bacterium JdFR-76 | reverse complement strand
GACCATCCCGCCACTTATCTTTGCTGGAAAAATCGAAACGTCTTCCACAGCAAAAAAGGCCAACATCCCGGATAATCTCGCCTACGTTACCTTTCCTGCATCTCTTTTGCGCCAAGCCTTCTATCTCCGGAAACCGGCATCCAATGGACGTCACGGGCTAAACGGGAGCGATCCGCCATGCCTCAGCACACATGTTGCCCCCTTCTGATCGATCAGGAAATCCACCTGTCAATAAACGACCTCCCCTGTCCGGCCTTTCTGTGGGACCCCCAAAAGCAAACGATCTATTCCAATGCCCGCTTTGCGGAAGTTGTTGCCCAAACCGCACGGCAGAAAAACATTCTCCGGCCTTTTGAATGGCAAAAGCTCCACACTTCCCCGTTTTTCGCGCACCCTCAACTGAAAACACTCTGGAACAAGCTTTCCAAGCTTCCTGGCAACGGGTGCTGGAATTTTTCCATTACGCTGGACCATTTCTCTTACGAAATCCACACGGCCGCTGCCGGCAATGGATTTTTTCTGGTCGCTATGCGGCCACACGGGATGGCCATTCAGGGACAAACAGACTGGCAGCTGCGCTGGAGATATGAACGGCTGATCTCCGAGATCGCCCAGCTTGCTTTTACCGAACTGGACCTCGAAAGCTTCCTTCATCATGCCATCCAGCACATTGGCATGGCCACCCAGGTTAGCCGCGTTTATCTGTTTGAAAATTCAGAAAACGGACAATTTACCAGCAACACCCACGAATGGGTCAACAGTGGCATTCAGCCTTTCAAAGATGAACTACAGAACATCCCCTATGAAAAGGTTCCTTTCTGGAAAAACAAACTGGAGCGCAACGAGGTTATTTACGCCTCCAACATTTACGAGGATCTNCCCCCTTCGCTTCAGCCCATCCTGGAGATGCAGTCCATCAAGAGCTTGCTGGTCGTTCCATTATGGGTAGACAACCGTTTCTGGGGNTTCCTGGGATTCGATGAATGCCATACTTACCGCAAGTGGACTGATGAGGACATCCAGCTGCTGCGGAATCTGGCCCATGTTCTGGAACTGGCCATCCAGAGCAAAAAAGTGAAACGCCAGAAGGCGGAAATCGAGCAGGCCCTGCAGGCTTCAGAACATATGAAAGCGGAGATTCTGGAAGCCCTCCCGGAGGGAATTGCGCTTGTGCAAGACCGACGGATCGTTTATCACAATTCAGCGCTGCGCAAATTGCTCGGCTATTCCCGCCGCGAACTGGAATCCATGACCATCGAACAGCTGATTGCACCGGACGACGACCGTGACGGACATCCTCTGTTTGCCCGCTCCCGCCGCAACGGCGAAAATGTGCTTCATGAAGAATGCATGCTCAAAAAGAAAAACGGAAAAAGAATCCACTGCCTGATTTCCGGCAGAAAGCTCAATCTGGAATCGGGTGAAGGGAATCCCGGGCTCCTCCTGGTTTTCACGGATATTACGGAACTCCGCGAAACAGAAAATGCCCTGCGTGAGTCAGAAGAGCGGTATGCAACACTGGTTGAACAATCGACCGACGGAATTGTGCTGCTGGATGGTGACGGACGTTTTTGCTATGCGAACCCCAGCTTCTGCCAGATGATCGGATTCCGCCCCTCTGAACTGAAAAAGAAGCACTTTCACAATTTTATCCCGGTTAACGAACGCAATTCGGTCCAGGACCACCTGCTCAATGCCAGCGCCGGCAAACCGGCCGCGATCCTCGGGCACCTTCTCACGCGCGATGGAAACGTCCGCGAAGTTGAATTTCGCACAAAAGCCATCTACCTTCTGGGCGAAAAAACCCAGATGGTAACCATACGGGACCTGACCGAACAGAATCTCATGCGGAACCGGATCCAGCTGCAAGACACCATCCTGGAACATGCCGGCACCATTGCATTCGCTGTAGACGGAAAAGGTTGGCTCCTGTATGCCAATAGCCCCTGTCTGGAAACTCTGGGATTGAAACCAGACACCTACAAATCGAAGAATATTCTCGAATTTTTACTCCTTCCCCGAAAATGGTCGTGGGAAAAACTTCAAAACCGCCTGAACTCAACCTCTCCGGTACAGCTGGAAGCTGCTCTGAAAGGACAGCCATCCGAACCGATTCCGGTCTTGCTGACGCTGGTTCAAGTTCACCACGGCTCTTCCCCGCACATTCTTGGCATTGCCACGGATATCCGTGAACTGAAAAAACAGCAGGATGCCCTCCAGAAGGTGAACAGGAACCTGCAGGCATCGTACCGGCTGGCCGAAGAAGCCGTAAAACGGTCCCACCGGGAAGAGATGTGGGCCAACATTGTGGAAGATATCCGGCGGCAGCTGAACGCCAAAGGAAGCGCCCTCATCCTCTGGCATATCCCCCAGCAGCAGAACACCATACTGTACGAACGGGCCTTTGGCAAAAGGCGTCTGCAGCAGCTGGAAAAAGCTGGACTTCCGGCCTTACAGATGCGCTTCGCAAAATCCGGAAGAGTTTTGTGGGCGGGAACGGCTGCAGAACTGCTGGTAAGACCAGCCGAAAGCAAAAAGCAGCCGTGGTGGAACGAACAGTGGGTTGTACTGGTCCTCTCGGGAAAAAGCCGGTGGTTTGGACTTTTGATTTTGCGGTGGGCCCATCCCCATCAAGTAGGTGAGAGCAACCTTGAAACACTCCGCCACCTGCAGCCACAGCTAAGCGGTATCCTCGAAAATTTCCTCCTCCACCAGGAGTTGCAGCAGAAAGCACGCCGCATGACGGCGCTCACTCAGTCCATTATTGCTACCAACCAGTTCCAGCAGCCAGAAATTATTCTGCAAGAATTCGCCAACATCCTGGTAAAACAGCTGGATTTTGCCCACGCCTGGATCGCGCTGCGGAATAACCAAAAGGGAACCCTGGAATGCAAAGCCTATGCAGGGTCCAATTTGCCCAGAGAAATCATCCACCTTTCCATCCCCCTTTCATCAGAATTCATATGTCCGCCGCTTCAGTGCCTGTTCGATAATGAAGT
>MTOL01000266.1 GCA_002011685.1 Deferribacteres bacterium JdFR-76 | reverse complement strand
TGGCGGACTTTCTGGGCAATCGCCTTTCTCGCCAGTTCCACTTCATTCACATCCCGGAAAATCCTTTCCACAACCCGGTCGATCAGGTCAGAGTGAATCCCCTTTTTTTGCAATTCTGCCCGCAGGAGCAACGGCCCCATGGGACGGCGCAACACCCGCTCACGGGCAAAAGCTTCCGCGAAGGAACGGTCATCCAGCAAATTGTAATGTTTTAGAAAATCCAAAACCCAGCGGATGGATGCGGCGGAATAACCTTTTTGTTGCAGCTTGAGCTGAAGTTCCCGCTCGCTGTGATCCCGCACCGCCAGAAAACGGAAGGCCTGTTCTTTAATCCTCCCGCATTCGTCCTCAAACAGGAGTCTTTCCACATCCTCTTCGGTTAGTTCCGAGCCTTCGCGGATACCGTGGCGATGGATGAGATCGCGATCCACTCCAAAGGCAAACTCACCGTCCAGAAAAACAGAAACCCGGGTTGGCCGGCGAACCTGCGGCTCAATCCGGGTAACTTTTCGACGAAGAGGTCTGGAAAGATCTTCTTCCGGCATCTAAATAACGGGACAACCGCTACTTTGACGCGGTTGCCTTCTCCTTCTCGGTCTCCTGAGCAGCAAGAAGCCCCATTTTTTCGCGGACCTTCCGTTCGATCTCCTCCAGAAGATCCGGGTTCTCGCGCAGAAGGCGTTTTACGTTTTCACGCCCCTGCCCCAGCCGTTCATCGCCGTAAGAATACCAGGTCCCCGATTTCTCAATAATCTTCTGTTCCACAGCGAGGTCGACGAGCTCACCTTCTTTAGAGATGCCGGTACCGTACATGATGTCAAAATCCGCCTCACGGAAGGGGGGAGCCAGTTTGTTTTTTACCACCTTGGCCCGGGTGCGGTTGCCCACCACGCGATCTCCCTCCTTGATAGAGGCAATCCGGCGGATATCGATACGCACGGAAGCGTAAAACTTCAGGGCGCGGCCGCCTGTAGTGGTTTCCGGATTGCCAAACATCACCCCAATTTTTTCACGGATCTGGTTAATGAAGATCACCGCAGTCCGGGATTTCGAGATGGCGCCAGAGAGCTTCCGCATGGCCTGTGACATCAGGCGGGCCTGAAGCCCCATCTGGGCATCGCCCATTTCTCCCTCAATTTCAGCCCGCGGCACAAGGGCAGCCACAGAGTCAATTACGATCACGTCCAGTGCTCCCGACCGTACCAGGGTTTCCGTGATTTCAAGTGCCTGTTCACCCGTATCCGGTTGGGAAATGAGCAGACTGTCTGTATCCACGCCCAGGTTTTTGGCATAAATGGCATCCAGGGCATGTTCCGCATCAATGAAGGCGGCAATGCCCCCCCGCTTCTGGGCTTCCGCAATAACGTGAAGGGCCAGTGTTGTCTTTCCTGAACTCTCCGGACCGAAGATCTCGGTAATGCGCCCTTTGGGAATGCCACCAATGCCCAGTGCAGCATCCAGTGCGATGGAGCCGGTGGGAATGACGCTGACCTGTATGGAGGCGCGGTCATCCCCCAGGCGCATAATGGCACCCTTGCCAAACTGGCGGTCGATCTGCGCAAGAGCCAGTTCCAAGGCCTTCTTTTTCTCAGCAGAAAGATCGTTCTTTTGACTCATCATAACCTCTTTTTCTGTTAAAATGGCTTCTTTNGTTCATAAAATAACGCGCTTGCCCCCTCAAATAAAGAAGGCATAGTTTACTTCCCTTCGGGCAACGGGACGCNGTGCAGAACCGAATAGACCGCCCCATCTGGACGCAGATGGCTTTGCATCAGCCGCACTTCAGACACATGAACCGGTGCAACCTGGATGGCCGCTTTGCGAAAACGCTCCAGCACCGCAGCCGCTCCTCCGGGAGACTTTACTCTTGCTACGGTAAGATGAGCGGTGAATTCCCTGTCCTCCGGGTCGAAGCCGAGCTGTTGAAAGGCTTCCTCCACCTGTTTCTGAAGTCGGAACAGTTGGTGGTCCGCATTGTGGACGCCAACCCACAAAACGCGCGGCCGCCTCCAGCTGGGAAAACAGCCCGGCCCGGTCAGCGCATAATCAAAAGCCGAAATCCCCCGGACGGCAAGATCGAGCGCTTCCCGCAGCTCGGAAAGTCGTGTTTCTTCTACCTCACCCAGAAATTTCAGGGTGATGTGCAGGCTCTCCGGGCGCACCCAGCGGATGCCACTGGCCAGTGGCTCCAGCTGGCTGATCAGTGCTGCAAGCCCCCGCCGGACTTCCTCACTGATGTCAACCGCAACAAATGTCCGAATTCTGGCCATAGGCAAACGGAATTTGTTTCCAAAACGTAATTTACAAAAAAAAGCCCCTGAAATCTATGGAAAAGATCGGACCGGGACTTCTGCCCTCCAGCCGGCACTGGAAGGCCACGGAAACGCAACCCTGCACAGAAAATCCTGTTACCCTTTCTGGGCGCGAAGCTGGCTCAGTAGCAGATGCAGGGCCGCGTAAGCAAAACGGTACTTATTAATCCGCCGGTCCCGGTGAAATACATACCTCCGCACCGTGGTTCCATCAGCCGATGCAAGCGCAATGTAAACCAGACCAACCGGTTTTTCTGGCGTTCCACCGCCCGGTCCCGCAATCCCCGTCGTGGAAAGGGCATAATCAGCACCCGTACGTTCCCGTACCCCGATGGCCATAGCGCGAGCAACGGGCTCACTCACAGCACCGTGGCGTTCCAGTTCCCCCTGACTCACTCCCAGCAATTGACGTTTCAAATCGTTGGAATAGGCGATCACCCCGCCAAGAAAATAATTAGAACTGCCCGGCACACTGGTGATAAGATGACCCAGCAAGCCTCCGGTACAGGATTCGGCAACGGCCAGCGTCTTGCCACCATTCAGAAGCCGTTCGCCCACAACTTCCTCCAAGCGACGTTCGCCTACTTCATAAATGTAAGGCTCCAGCTTGGATTTCAGGATCGAAAGAGCTTTCCGGACTCTCTCAGTTGCTTCTTTGCGGGAACTGGCAACGGCCGTCAGGCGAATATCCACACC
>MTOL01000440.1 GCA_002011685.1 Deferribacteres bacterium JdFR-76 | reverse complement strand
GCCGGTCACCGGTGGGAATGTTAGTTTCTACAATGAAAATCCCGAGGGGGCCATTTATCCAACGCCAGTTATTGGTATGCTGGGGGTTCTGGAAGATGTCAACTTGGTAACCCGATCCAACTTTCCGGAAGAGGGGTTGGACATTTTGCTACTGGGCCAAAACCGCGGGGAAGTGGGAGGTTCAGAATATCTATTCGTGGAGCATGGAAAAGTGGCCGGGGATGCTCCGTCTTTAGATCTTTCATTTGAAAAACGGCTTCAGGAGACGGTGCTGGAGGCCATCCGCCGAGGATGGGTCCGATCTGCGCATGACACATCCGAAGGCGGGCTGGCGGTAGCCCTCGCGGAATGTTGCATCATGGATCGGGAGCGGCCCGTAGGAGCCAGCATTCAGATTGAATCCCGCGGTATCCGGCCGGATTTTTTGCTATTTGGAGAGGATCAGTCGCGCATCATCCTTTCCTGCAAGCCGGAACATGTGCAAAACATTGTGGAACTGGGGCAGATGCACGGGGTCCCGGTTCAACATCTTGGAAAAACGGGCGGTGACAGGCTGGTAATTGGCAACTGGGTGGATCTGCCGCTGACGAAATTGGCGGAGATCTATTACACGGCCATTCCCAATGCGATGGAAATCCCGGTAGGGGCAGCGGAGGAGAACAACTCACCGTAACGGACGCGGGAGCGCAGTTCAATGCCGTTGATCGAGTATCCGAAACGCATGGTGCAGGAGATTCTGGAAGAGCTTCGCAACGATCCGGCCTTCCGGCGCAATGTGACGGAATGGAGGGTTCTTCCGGCGAGGCCGGCCCAGTTCGCAAATTTCCCGGAAGATGTCGATCCTCGCCTGCAGCAAACCCTTCAACAGATGGGTATTTCGAAGTTGTACAGCCACCAGGAAGAATCCTATCGGTTGATACGCAGCGGGAAAAATATTGTTGTGGTTACGCCTACGGCTTCCGGAAAGACGCTTTGCTACAATCTGCCTGTCGTTCAAACGGTGCTTGAAGAGCCGGAAACCCGGGCCCTCTATCTGTTTCCCACCAAAGCTCTTTCTCAGGATCAGGTGGTCGAGCTTCAGGAAATGGTAAACCTTCTGGGAGAGGATATTAAGACGTACACCTTCGATGGCGATACGCCGGAGACGGCGCGGCGGGCCATCCGGGCTTCCGGGCACATTGTTGTTACCAATCCGGACATGTTGCACCAGGGCGTTCTGCCTCACCATACTCGGTGGATCAAGCTTTTTGAAAACCTGCGTTTTGTGGTAATTGACGAGATTCACCATTACCGGGGTGTATTTGGAAGCCATCTGGCCAATGTAATCCGCCGCTTGAAGCGAATCTGCCGGTTTTACGGCTCCAATCCGGTGTTCATTTGCTGCTCGGCCACCATCGCCAACCCGAAAGAGCTGGCGGAGAAGATTCTGGAGGAACCTGTCGAGCTGGTCGACCGCAATGGTGCGCCACAGGGTGAAAAACATTTCATCTTTTACAATCCGCCGGTTATCAATCGCCAGCTGGGCATCCGTAAGTCGGCGGTAAAAGAAGCGGCGCGCATCGCGCGGCGTTTTGTGCTGTTCGGCGTGCAAACCATCCTTTTTGCCCGGAGCCGGCTGCGGGTGGAAATCCTGGTGACATACCTGAAGGATCTTATGAAAAAACACCGCAAGTCACCGGATCTGATCCGCGGGTACCGGGGCGGGTATCTGCCGCTGGAGCGGAGAAGGATCGAGAAGGGCCTCCGTGAAGGGGAGATTCTCGGAGTGGTGAGTACCAACGCTCTGGAGCTGGGAATTGATATCGGCCAGCTCGATGCCTGTGTGATGGTTGGATATCCAGGAACCATTGCCAGTACCTGGCAACAGGCGGGGAGGGCGGGGCGGCGCAGCGGTGTTTCTGTAGCCATCCTTGTAGCTTCCAGCGCACCACTGGACCAGTACATCATCCACCATCCGGAATATTTTTTTGAGCGCCCGCCGGAGAGCGGCGTCATCAATCCCAATAATCTCGTAATTTTGATGAGCCATCTAAAATGCGCAGCTTTTGAACTTCCCTTTGAGGCTACCGAACGCTTCGGCCTGGACGCAACCATTGAACTGTTGGAATATCTGGAAGAGCATAATGTTCTCCACCGTCAGAATGGCCGCTATTACTGGACCAGCGAGGTGTATCCGGCAGAAGAAGTGAGTTTGCGAAGCGCTTCACCGGAAAATGTGGTTATTGTGGATACAACCAGCCAGGATCACAAGGTCATNGGAGAAGTAGATCTGTTTACGGCCCCCCTGCTTGTGCACGAAGAAGCCATTTATATCCACCAGAGCCAGCAGTACCACGTGGACAAGCTGGATTGGGAACGGCGAAAGGCCTATGTGCATCAGGTGGATGTGGATTACTACACGGATGCAGAGGTCAAAACAGATATTAAGGTCCTGGAAATTTTTGAAGAAACAGCGCTGCCGGTTGGAAAAAAAGCGCATGGGGAAGTTTCTGTGACCACCACACCTACCATGTACAAAAAAATCAAGTTCCACACGCATGAAAACGTAGGGTACGGCAAGATTTCTCTTCCGGAACTGGAACTACACACCACATCGTACATGTGGGAACTTCCGTTTGAAGTGGAGCAGGAAGTACGGGAGGCGGGACTGGATTTTGGTGCCGGAATGAAGGGATTAGGCAATGTGATGGGCACGGTTGCTCCCATCTACTTGATGTGCGATCCCAAGGATATCCGATCCATTCCTATGCTGCGGTCGCCGTTTCACCGGCTGCCAACCCTTTACATTTACGATGCTTATCCAGGCGGAGTTGGGTTTAGCGAAAAGCTTTACGAACTTCATCCGACCTTGCTGAAAGCGGCAAAAGAGCTGGTGGAACAGTGCCGGTGCGAGAGCGGATGCCCATCCTGCGTTGGTCCAGTCCTTGAAGTTGGCGAAACCGGCAAGCAAAGCACGCTAAAAATTCTGGAGGCGGGTCTACGCGGTTTGGAAGGAGGCATTAATGGCGGC
>MTOL01000468.1 GCA_002011685.1 Deferribacteres bacterium JdFR-76 | reverse complement strand
AAGAGTGGCCCCCTCAATCTGCCGTTCCAGATCGTATGTAACGCGCTTCTGCTGAATGGTGGCAGAAAGGGCTTTTTCAATAAGTTCCGCCGCCTCATGCCAGCCCATGTACTGAAGCATCATTACACCCGAGAGAATCAGAGAGCCCGGGTTCACTTTGTCCAGACCCGCATATTTGGGCGCGGTTCCGTGGGTCGCCTCGAACAGGCCAATATAGTCACCGATATTCGCCCCTGGAGCCATACCCAATCCGCCCACCTGGGCCGCACAGGCATCGGACAGATAATCGCCATTCAAATTGGGCGTGGCAATCACGTCGTACTCGTCGGTCCGCGTCAATATCTGCTGCAGCATATTGTCCGCAATGCGGTCTTTAATCACAATTTTCCCTTCCGGAACCTTCCCATCGTACTGAGACCAGAGTTCCTCCTCCGTCACCACATAGTCGCGGAACTCCTCTTTGGCGACTTCGTATCCCCAGTCGCGGAATGCCCCTTCCGTAAACTTCATGATGTTGCCTTTGTGCACCAGGGTAACGCTGCGGCGCTTGTTGTCAATGGCAAACTGAATGGCTTTGCGAACGAGACGCTTGGTACCGTGAATGCTGATGGGCTTGATACCGATTCCGGAATCTTCTCGTACCGTCACGCCCATTTCTTCTTTTAAAAACCGGAGCACCTTTTCCACCTCGGGCGTTCCTTGCTTCCACTCAATTCCGGCATAGACATCTTCGGTATTCTCGCGAAAAATGACCACATCCATCTTTTCGGGATGTTTCACCGGACTGGGGACGCCGGGATAGTATTTGACCGGCCGCACGCAGGCATACAGGTCAAGAACCTGGCGCAGGGTTACGTTCAGACTGCGGTAGCCTCCACCAACAGGCGTCGTTAGCGGTCCCTTGATGGCCACAATGTGATCCGCAATGGCCTGAAACGTCTCCTCGGGCAGCCACTCTCCGTAAAGCTTGTTGGCCTTTTCCCCAGCGTAAATTTCCATCCAGGCAATCTTCCGCTTACCACCGTAGGCCTTCGCCACCGCCGCATCAAACACCATCTTCGCTGCTCGCCAGATATCGGGTCCGGTTCCATCCCCTTCAATGAAGGGAATAATGGGACGGTCCGGCACCTGCAACTTTCCGTCCTTTACAGTAATCTTCTCGCCTTCTTTGGGCACCTGAATCTTCTTATAGGCTCCCACTTTTCTTCTCCTCTCTTTTTTCCACCAACATCTTAGTCCCTTAAGCCCTTATCTTAAAGCAAAATAATCCTTTGCGTGCAAGGATCATATTAAGAAAACAACCCAGAAAAATCAATAGAATTTGGCGGACTCCAAAAGCTCAGGAATGTTTGCTTTAGCGGGCAGGTACTACCCGGGCCAATCCCGGAACGTTCCGGCCTGAAAAAAAGCGGCGCTATGTTTGCATTGCTTTCTGGCGAAAGAATTCCATCCGTTTCTTCTTCGAATTCAAGCCCAGCTTGCGAAGAACCTTCCAGACCGTGATCAAGCTCACTTTCGTGTAATCGTAGGGCTCAGAATTCAGGGTCTTTTTGATATCCAGAAGGGAACAATCCGGATTTTCCATCACAATTTGGCGGATCTTGTCTTCCAGGCTCTTTTTTCCTCCGGAAGCAGGCTTGGAAACCGCCTCTGCGGCAGGTTTCTCTTCCGATGCTTTGGCCGGGGCTTCCTCTTCCGCAACCTCTTCCTCAATCACCGGCCCTCGGACCGGCCGCGCAGAGTTCATTTCGAAATCCTTCACCGCTTCTTCAATAGAGTCGAAGGCCTTCAAGATGTAGTGGAACTCCAGGAGTTCGAAAACCTCGTATACATCCGGAATCATATTCACCAGCTTGAGGTCCCCGCCCTTTTCGCGGATCCCTTTGATTTCGCTGATGAAAATCCCCCAACCGGCACTGCTGATGTAATCCACATTCCCCAGATCGATGATGATATTGTAATTGCCGGCACGCAGGAGGCCGTCCAGGGCCCTCTCTACTTCAGCAGAGGTGGTCGTGTCAATGTACCCACCCACTTTGATGACCGCGATGTCATTGTTCGGTCCTGTTTTCGACACCGATACCTGGATGCCTTCCATGGTATTCTCCCTTTTGTTTGAACCTAATGCGAAATATAACGGTTCTCCGCCTAAGAATCAATAAAAACAACCGGCTTCGACCCCCTGAATCCGGGATAGGGCATTACGCTTCTTTGTAAAGGCGCAGCGCTTTTTCGATGTTCTTTTTGATGTCGCCCCGCTTCGGATCGTGTTCCAGGATCTTCTTCCAGACTTCAATGGCTTCCTTGAATTTGCGCTGATTGGCATAAATTACCCCCAGGTTCTCCCAGGCTTCCAGATAGGTCGGATCCAGTTCACAGGCCTTTTCATATGCCCTGCGAGCTTCTTCCAGACGGTTGAGCCGGAAATACGCATTGCCCAGATTGTAATAAGCCTCCACTGTTTCTGGAAAGCGGGCAATTAGCTGCTCAAAAACCTGCACCGCTTTCTCGTATTTTTTCTGAACGTAAAACAGGCCGCCGGCCATCAGGAGCTTTTGTTGAAGTTCCACTTCGCGGAGCTGCGTTGCCTTTTCGGCCGGTTCCTCTACCGGCTCACCCGCCTCTGCGGTTTCCTCCAGCCCTATCTGTTCCGCATCTTCAAGCAGCTCCAGCAAATCGTCTATATTCTTATCGGCGTCCGCACCAATCTCTTGAGAAGTCCCGGTCTCATCCTGAATCTGAACAGAAAGCTCTTGGAACAGCCTTTCCGGCTCTTCTGCATCCCCTGGAGGTGTTTTCATCTCTTCTTCCAGCACCTCCGCCGCGGAGGACTCGTTGGCGCTCCCATCCTTTTCCCCGGAACCGTTTCCGCCCGTCTCAATTGCCAGGTCCTCCTCATCGCCTAGAGATTCGATCACTTCTTCCAGAACCACTTCCTCGGGCCCTTCCACATCTTCACCGGGCTCCGAACCACCGTCCACCGGTCCATTGCCATTGGCCCGGTCTTCAAA
>MTOL01000469.1 GCA_002011685.1 Deferribacteres bacterium JdFR-76 | reverse complement strand
ACCCTTCCTCCGTACTGATGAATGTGATTCCGGCCCAGGTGGCCGGCGTCCGTGAGATCTGCCTTGTGACGCCACCACAAGCGCCGGAAGGAAACATGCACCCGCTGGTGGTAGCCGCTGCCTTCTATTTGGGTGTGGAGGAAATTTACGCCGTGGGAGGGGCCCAGGCCATTGGGGCTTTGGCTTACGGGACGCGTCAGATTCCGCCTGTGGACAAAATCGTGGGACCTGGCAACCGTTATGTTGCAGAAGCCAAGCGTCAGGTGTATGGCCAGGTGGGTGTGGATGCGGTTGCAGGGCCAAGCGAAGTCGTGGTTGTTGCGGATGAGACGGCTCCTTCATCCTGGGTGGCGGCGGATTTGCTTGCCCAGGCAGAACATGATCCGGCAGCAAGGGCCATTGCCCTTGTAACACAAAAAGGAAAAATGCACGCCATTGCCGCGCAAATAGAACAGCAGCTTGAGGCTTTGCCAAGAAAAGAGANGATCCGTAAGGCTCTGCAGAATTGCGGTGCAATTGTAAAGGTCGAAAGTCTGGTCCAAGCAGTACAGCTGGTGAACGCCATTGCACCGGAGCATGTGGAACTGATGGTGGCGGACCCGGAACGACTGCTGCCGAATATCCATACCGCAGGGGCGGTTTTTCTGGGTAGATTTGCGCCCGAGGCGGTGGGGGATTACTGGGCTGGAAGCAATCATGTTCTGCCCACGTCCGGGACGGCCCGCTTTTCATCCGCCCTTTCGGTGCGTGATTTTATGCGCTGGACATCCGTTGTGCAGTATGACTGCCAGCAGCTCCAGGATGTAAGATACAAAATTGCCCGATTTGCGAGACTGGAAGGGCTGGAAGCCCATGCCCGATCGGTAGAAATCCGTTTTGAAAAGCAGGAGTAAGACAAACGATGAAGGAGAAGAGCGCAGTCAGCTGGGTGAAATCTTCCGTTGCTCAGAAGAACCTGTATACATTACCCGAAAGAAACTGGAAGATTAAGCTCAACCAGAACGAAAACCCGTATCCTGTGCCAGAAGAAATCCGCCGGCGGGTGGCAGATGAATTAATTCGCCGGCAGTGGAACCGCTATCCGGATCTGGGGACGAACGAGCTCCGCAAACAGCTGGCGTCCTGGCTCAATGTTTCGCCGGATAACGTGCTGGTCGGGAACGGATCGAATGAAATTCTTCTTGCCGTTCTGATGAGTACAGTAAGCGAAAAGACCGGCGTACTACTTGTTGAACCTACTTTTTCCCTCTACCACCATTNTATTGAAATTCTTGGCGGGAAAGTGGTCAATCTGTTGCTGGAACGAAGCAATTTTTCCTTTCCAGTTGCGCAAATTATCGAGCGGTTGCAGCAGGGGGACATCCGGCTGGCGATCTTTTGTTCGCCCAACAATCCAACCGGTTCCCGCTTGCCCGCAGAAGATCTAAAACAGATTCTGGAAAAGACCGATGCCCTGGTGCTGGTAGATGAAGCATATGCGGATTTCTGCGACCAGGATTTTTCCTTTTTGCTGGCGGAACACCCCAACCTGATTCTTACGCGTACGTTTTCCAAGGCGTTTGCTTTTGCCTTTGGGCGGTTCGGTTATGCCCTGGCCGACGCGGCGCTTGCACGGGAAATCCGAAAAGTGCTATTGCCTTATAATGTGAGTGGGTTCACGGAGGTGGCCGCACAGATTCTCCTGGAATACCGGGCGCACATCCGTGCTGTTATTGGGAGCATTTGTCACGAACGGGACCGGTTATGGAAAGAGCTTCAGAACGTGCCGGGGATCCGGGTCTATCCTTCGGCGGCCAATTTTCTGCTGGTCAAATCCGAAATGGGGGCCGGCAAGCTTTTCGAGCTTTTACTTGCGCAGGGAATTCTAGTTCGAGATGTCTCGGGATATCCGTTGCTGGCCGATCATCTGCGAATAACCGTGGGGACTCCGGAAGAAAATGATGCGCTTCTGAAAACCATTCGGGAGGCAGCGGCAACATTCAGGGAGGGCTAAATTATGGTACATCTGAATAGGCGCCTGGCAAAAAATGCCGGACTCTATGATCTGTGGGTCTTCGATGTGGACGGAGTTCTGATCGACACGTCCCGTTCGTTCCCGCTCGCCATCGCCCGTGCCGTGCAGCACTATGGGCAGCTTTACGGGTACTCATGGCCGCTGCCGTCCCTATCCGACGTGCTGCAGTTCAAACGGTATCCGGGATTCAATAACGACTGGGATCTGGCAGAGGGACTGCTATTTTATCATCTTGCGCAGGAGAGCGGCATCAAACGAGGACTGGCAGCCTTTTTGGAAGAAAGTGGGGCCTATGCGGCCGGAAAAGCCGGAATAGAAAAGTATCTCAGGGAACGCTGGCCCGGCCGGGATGTCTGGGTTCTCGAGCGGATGAATGCAGAATTGATCCGCGAACTGGCTATGGAGCACTATGCGGGGGAGGAGCTATTTCAGCGGTATTATAACCGCCCTCCGATGTTCAAAATAAAAGATGGAACGGCCTGCCTGGAAAAACCGCTGGTTTCTCCAGCGCTACTGGAACAGCTTCCGGGGGTGAAGGGGATTTACACCGGCCGCATTGGGCCAGAACTGGAAGTGGCGCTGGAACTTGTGGGATTTCAGGGGTGGGACCCGGACTGTCTGTTTTATGACCGGGGAAATGGACCTCGTAAACCGGATCCGGAACCTCTTTTGAGAATGGCCGAAAAAAAACAGCCCGCTGGCCTTGTCTATTTTGGGGATTCTTACGATGATCTGCTGACCCTTGAACATTTCCGGAGAAGATCGAAAGTACCGGCGGAGTTTGTGCAGATTTTTGCGGATCCAGATGTGCGCCCATTTGATGAGAACGAAAGCTGGGCATCAACTACATCGGAAGCGCTGAATGAAATACTCCGTTTGTGCGGCGCCCGGCACCCGGAGAAGCCGCACAGGAAAACGCCGGAGGGGCGCCTTTCTGCAGAGGGAAAGACCCGCCAGCAGGATTGTCTACGCTAAAAAAGCCGGCTGTGAGGGGAATA
>MTOL01000391.1 GCA_002011685.1 Deferribacteres bacterium JdFR-76 | reverse complement strand
CTCAACCAGGCGCAGACTGTCATCTTTTATGCCCCTGGGGAGAAGAAAAAAAGGGCCCTCCGGGCCTTGAGGGAATACGAAAACATCCCGGCAGCCTGCATCTCGGCTAGAGAAACACTCTGGATTCTGACGGATGTACGGATCTGATGAGCGAGACGTTCCTGTAGCCTTTTTCGGTCAAAAAGGTTCATCGCGTTTGCACTGAAAAATCGTCCAGGGGTTTGCGGGATTTGTAGCAATCTGGGGGGAGTGCCACCATAGGAGAAACATCAGTAACGGCCTGTCTGCGCAGATGGTTGTTTCTAATTGATAATGGAGGATAATTTTTTGGAACGCGCCGCGGGATTTTTGGAGAATTTGCCAGGAAATCCACTAATTTGAAATTATTGAATTGTGTGATCGCCTAAATAGGCGTCAAGTTTATTTTTTCGACAAAAAGGAACTTGTATGGAATAATTTAATGTCCCCGTTAAAAAAACCAAAAGCGGCCTTTGCGCACAGTTCTCGATCCTGGCACCGGCTTGTCAAGTGCTGGGCGCAGCGGTGAGAATGCTNTGCGGTTATTCGGGGCCGTTATCATTTTGAAAATTCANTCGTAGCGGTTTGGTGAACGCTTCTTGTAGATCTGGAGGCGGCTGTATCGTTTCTGGGTTACATTGTCATGCACGGATGGTGTTCCGCGGTGGGTTTTGGGCGGTCCGCTGTTTCAATCGGCCTGGTGCAGGTATCATTTCGGGAAAGAGAGGGGTAGACTCCAGTGGCCGCTGCTCGGTGATACCTTATTTGAGTGCTTTTGAACGAAAGATGTCTCCGGGCAGCAGAAACGCTATCAGCATGATTGGTTTCATGATGGTTTTTTCTTTTAAATTACTGGTCCAGTTCTGCCAGATTCAACCGACGCGCCAGATCGGTGTAGCGGGGGTCGCCTTTCAACGGATCAAAACTGCCATTCCGCATGAACCATTGGATGTAGGGATGCCGCTGCTCGTACGCGGCTTCCAGCCAGCGGAACGCCTCATCTTTTTCTCCCAGCGCCGTGTATATCTCTGCCAGGCCAAAGGTATCCCATACCCTGGCTTTACCTTTTAATTTTGTTGCGACGTTCAGGGCTTCTTTTTTCCGGCCGGCCAGCGCGTATGTTTGTCCAAGTGCCCATTCGAAGTCCGGATTTAGCGCACCTGCTTTTCTTTGCAGCGCGATGGCCTCTCCGTATTTTCCTTTTGCTGCATAACTTCCACCGAGTACATAAAGCCCGATGGGAAAATCCGGGTTCAGTTCAAGGGACTTTTTTGCCTCCTCAATGGCCGTGTCGTATCTTCCTTCCCAGAAGTTCAACCATCCTGACCAGGCGGGGTAAATCGGCAGCAGCGGGTCCAGCTTCTGGGCGCGGTCCAATTCCTCCAGGGCCTCATCAACCTGTCCGCTCATTTCCAGATACCATCCGTAGTGAGCATGCGCCATGGCAAGGTTGGGGCTAAGTTCCAGGGCACGCCGGTAATCCCGTCCGGCTCCCTCCCGGTCCCAGTCGCCATAAATCTTGATCATCGCCAATGCGAGGTGGACCTCAGCCAGATTTTCGTCCAGCTCCAGTGCTTTGAGCGCGGCCATTCGGGCTTGTGGAAGGGCGGATGGCGGGGGCGAAGGGGTGTGAGCCAGAAGATTGTAGCCAATCGCCAGTCCAGCGTAGGCGAGAGGATCTGCTGGTCCTTCTTTAACGGCCTGCTGAAGATAGACTAGACCTTTTTTTATCCCTCCCGGTGTGAACTGATTAAGGTAAAACATTCCTTTAAGATAGGCTTCATAAAGTGCGGGATTCACTTCGCGCGCGGCAGTTAGAAGGCTCTCCTCAAGGGGGGTAAGTTTAATGTTAATTTTTTGAGCAATGGCCCGTGCCACTTCTTTTTGGAGGATCAGAATGTTATCGAGGTCACGCTCGTAACTCTCTGCCAGGAGGTGCCGTTCTGGAGCCATTCCAATAAGCTGGGCAGTGATTCGGACGCGCCTGCCATCCCTCTGCACGGTTCCCTCCACTACTGCATCCACGTTTAATTTTTTGGCGATCTCCACAAGAGGCACACGGGCGCCCTTGTACTGCATCACAGAGGTACGCGAAATTACCCGCAGTGCGCTTATCCGCGCCAGTTCTCCAATTAGCGCGTCGGTCATCCCATCTGCAAAGTACTCCTGTTCCGGATCTCCCGAGAGGTTCTCTAACGGCAACACCGCAATCGATTCGATAGTTCTTTCTTGTTTAGCTGTGGAAAAGAAATAATATCCTGCACCGCCAGTAACGACGGTAAAAAGGGCGATCAGAAAATACCTCAGTGCCTTTTTCTTCTCCGGAAGTGCTTTTCTTGTTTGCCATTTTCGTCTTTTGCCCGGCCGGGGGGTGAAGGCTTCTGAGACCAGTTTCAAATCGGCCATTACTTCATCCATACGCTGGTAACGCTTTTCCGGCGCTTTTGTGATTGCTTTTAAGATGATCTGTTCCAGTTCCACAGGGACCTCCGGTTGCAGCGCCGTAGGGAGTTCGGGTTCTTCATTCAGGATCGAATACAGAACCGCGTGCTCATATTCGCCAGGAAAGGGCAATTGGCCGGTTACCATCTCGTACAACATTACGCCAAACGACCAGATGTCGGTTCGTTGGTCAATCTGCTTCCCACATGCCTGTTCGGGCGACATGTAGGCAACCGTTCCCAGAGCCGTACCTTCTTTTGTAACCTGAGTACATCCCTGTTGCTTGGCAAGCCCGAAGTCCATTATTTTGGCAATACCGAGATCATTAACCATGACATTGTCGCATTTCATATCGCGGTGGATGATTCCCTTTTTATGCGCCGCCTGCAAGCCAGCAGCTATTTGAAGCGCATAGGCAAGAGAATCGCGAACGTTGGGATGAGAACGGGAGGTGATCCATTCTTTTAGGCTAATGCCTTCCACATACTCCATCACAATAAATGGCCGGGTTTCATATTTGCCGGTTTCGTAGATAGTGCAGATATTTGGGTGATTCAGAGC
>MTOL01000393.1 GCA_002011685.1 Deferribacteres bacterium JdFR-76 | reverse complement strand
GGTGCGCGGAAGGTTGCATGCCAAAACCCAAAAACCCTTTCAAAAACACTTTTTATCCCGCCGCATCAGAGAACGGACCGAAGAGGCCCTCGCGCATATGCTTCTCCGTTTCTATTTTGCCCGAATGTTCCGATAAAAAAGTAGCGCCTGTTGGATCAAAAATCAACCAAGAAAGGGAAGGCGGCCTCCGGGACGGCCCCATTCCCTTGTTGCAATATTCCGCAAGACCGTATATATTGGAGCAGGCCAAACAACGGGAGCAGGAACCAATGGATTTCATTTGGAACAATATTTTTCGCAAAAGAACAAAAGACGAAGCCGACATCGCCGACTTGATTAAAAAAGTTCCCATTTTCGAGGATCTGAACCGGCTGGAGCTGAAGGAGTTTCTCCGGATCTCTCACCTGCGCACCTACAAACCCGGAGAGATTATCTTCTATGAGGGAGAGCCGGGGGTGGGTATGTACATCATCCAGAAGGGACGGGTGAGGATCTTTAAAGAAGCAGAAGAGGGAAAAACCACCGAGCTGGCAGTGCTGGAGGATGGTGATTTCTTCGGTGAACTTGCCCTGCTGGACGACTCGCCTCGTTCTGCCTGTGCCATGGCTATTACCGAGACAAAGGTGATTGGCATTTTCCGGCCGGACCTTTTTTCACTTTTCGAACGAAAACCGAAATTGGGTAATAAGGTTTTATTACGGCTGGCCAATATGATCGGCCAGCGCCTCAAGGCCACCAATGAACAGCTACAGCAGCTCACCCGGGAAAAAGAGGCCACGGGAGCAGACCGATGAACCCGGCTCAGATAAATGCGGCGGTCGCTGGCGAGCCGCGGACCGGTTCCAAACGGACGCGGTGGATCACTTTCTCTCTTGTACTGGGTTTTTCCCTGCTAGCCCTGTGGATTTTTTTGACCAAACTCCAGTCCATTTCTATCCCGTTCTTCCTGTCCGTCATCCTTTCCTTGCTGCTGGAACCTCCGGTAAACTTTCTGGAAAGCAAAGGCCTGGGCCGCCTCCAGGCGATCCTCATAATTTTTGCCGGAATCCTCATCGTTATCCTGATTGCAATCCTGGCTATCTGGCCTGCTCTCATCACGCAGGTCCATGCCATTCGGGATCAGTTCACCGTTACTGACTTATCCGGACAGATTGAGAGCCTTTCCTCCCTCCTCGAGAAGAAACTGCAGTTTCTCGGCGCTGCTTTCACCGCTGAGAATATAAACCTCAAAATCCAGGCTCTGTTTACAGAGTTCCAGAGCCGCCTCCTGAAATTTGCCATCGGAATTTTGTCGGCTTTCTCAAACCTGCTGATCATTCCCTTTATCACATTCTTCTTGCTGAAGGATGGGCCGGCCTTTAAAAAGCGGGTTATACAGGCAGTCCCAAACCGATATTTCGAAATGGTGCTGAATTTGATCTACAAGATTGAGCAACAGCTTGGCGGGTACATCCGCGGCCAGCTCATCGATGCCTTTCTCGTGGGCATTCTGTCGATCATTGCCCTATCCATTCTCGGTGTACCGTATTACATTCTGATTGGAGCACTGGCGGGTCTGGCCAATCTTATTCCCTATTTTGGACCGGTGGTAGGAGCGGTCCCAGCTATCGTCGTCTCCCTGATGCACAACCCGTCCTTTTCAATCGTTCTGTGGATCGCGGTGGCCTTTGCCATTGTACAGCTCATCGACAACATCGTTATTTCTCCCCTGGTGGTAGCCCGCAGCGTCAACATTCACCCCCTGATCGTTATTGTTGTGGTTCTAATTGGAGAACGGCTCCTAGGCGTTCTGGGAATGCTTCTGGCTGTACCGGTCACAGCCATCCTTAATGTTATCCTGCGTGAAACCATCTGGAGTTTCAAGAACTACCGCCTCTAAAATCCTCTGAAATAAGGGACGGGTCTTCCGNTCTCCGGTTTGGGCTCGAGCGGAGAATCCGGAAGACCCCTACTGCTACCCTGTGAAAATCTGAGAAAGTTTCGATGCGGCTGCTTTGTCAATGATCAGTACCGCCTTCCGGTGCATCTGCATGATGGTCGCCGGCACCATTGCGGTAATGGGTCCTTCGACTGTTGCTTTGATGGCATCGGCCTTGTTTTCCCCAGAAGCAAGCAGCAGAAGTTCTCGCGCTTCCATGATGGTACCGATTCCCATGGTAATGGCATATTTGGGTACTTTTTCGATGTCATTATCGAAAAAGCGGGCGTTATCGCGCCGGGTTTTTTCGGTCAGGGTTTTGATCCGCGTGCGGGATCCAAGGGACGAGCCCGGTTCATTAAAGGCAATATGCCCATTGGCCCCGATGCCGAGGATCTGGAGATCAATCCCACCTTTCTCCTTAATTTTCGCTTCATACCATTCACAAAAGGCATCAATATCTTCTGCCATCCCATGCGGAATGTGAACGTTGCGGGGATCCACATTCACATGTTTAAAAAGGTTCTCCCACATAAAATAGTGATAGCTTTGCGGGTGTTCCGGAGGAAGTCCCACATACTCATCAAGATTGAATGTCGTAATTTTGGAGAAATCCAGTCCCTCTTCCCGATGCATGCGGATTAGCTCTTTGTAGAGCCCCACAGGGGTACCTCCGGTGGCGAAACCGATCACAGCATCGGGCTTTTTGCGGATCAGACTGGCCACCCTTTTGGCGGCTTCTTTGCTCATGTCGTCATAATCCTCTTTGATAATGACAAGCATGATCTTACCCTCCTTTCATTTGTTGAAACAATCAACATATATGGAGGTTAAAACCTCCTCCTCCAGAATACCTTCGCCTGTACGCCCCCTTCTTGTTCACCTTCTATCCTCCCAGAACCTTTTCTCTTTCTTCCCGAGTCATCTCGAACACCGCCCGGAATAGTTTCTCAAGGGATGGAGTTACCTCTTTGTCTCGACGTTTCATCACCTGGCGGGCCGTAGCAATAGCCTTTTCAAGCTGATGTTCTACCAGGCCCTCAGCCCCTCCCCACGCAAAGGAAGGAATAAATTTGGGCGGAAAGCCCCCCCCATACACATTGGC
>MTOL01000274.1 GCA_002011685.1 Deferribacteres bacterium JdFR-76 | reverse complement strand
CTACGGAACGCCTGCACAATGCGGTGGTGATCGGCGGCCGCCTGCCGGGCCGTCAGATAGGCCCACTGGAGCGAATCGGGCCGGGATGTCCCGAAAAACCGGTGTTCTACCACAATCTGGTTTGCCTGGAGCATTCGGGCAGGTTCGCTGATGTACAGCCTGGAAGCCCCATACCCCGGTGTGCTGATTACCGTCACGGCAGATGAATCGCGGTAGGCAAAATAAACCCGCTGCCAGAATTTCCCCCGGGACCGGTCAAAATGATCCAGCGGTTGTGGAAACGCGATCCGGAATGCGGCTTTGTAGCCTTCCGGAACCCGGCTGGGCTCAACCCGGCTCCCCTGCGGCAGGATGGCCCGCAGCCGCTGCAGAACGATCAGTGAATCCCGTGACGTGCCCTGCGCCAGGGCGGCCGATCCCCCGCTTGCCATCAGCTGAAGGAACAGAAGGGCAATAATCCCTGCCTTGATGCCGTCGCGTCTCGTCAGACGAATCATTTTCGCCTCTTTCTCTTTTCCTGACCTCTCATCCGTTTTGCCAGTCGCTTATCCCTGATCTCTGTTCCAAATGCTTTCCGCTGCTTTTCGCGCCTCCCCTTTCCGCACAGGCGCTCCTTCTGCCGCCAGCACCGTTTCCAGCGCCTCCAGGCAGTACAGCACATTCTCCCGTGAAGATGAATACCCCATGAGCCCGATGCGCCAGATCTTTCCAGCCATGGCGCCCAGACCCGCCCCGATTTCCAGATTAAACTCCTCCAGCAGTCGCGAACGGACCCTGCTGTCATCCACACCCTCGGGAATCCGCACGGGGTTCAGTGAGGGAATCCGGTGTTCCGGCGCAACGGCAAGCTGCAGCCCCATCGCCTCCAGCCCGGCGCATAGGGCCAGGTGATTTACCCGGTGGCGCCGCCAGGCATTCTCCAGCCCTTCCTCCTTGATGAGAAGCAGCGCCTCCCGCAACCCGAACATGGCATTTACCGGCGCTGTGTGATGGTACGTCCTCCGTGCCGCTTTGCCCCAGTAGCTGATCACCAGGTTCAGGTCCAGAAACCAGCTCTGAACCCGGGTCTTACGGTGCCTGATCTTCTCGACCGCCCGCTCATTGAACGTGATAGGCGACAGCCCTGGCGGACAGGACAAACACTTTTGCGATCCCGAATAGCTTACGTCGATTCCCCAATCATCGATGTGAACCGGAACCCCTCCCAGCGAGGTGACCGTATCAGCCACCACCAGGCAGCCGTAGCGGTGGGCGATCCCGGCCAGGGTCTGCGCATCGGAAAGCGCTCCCGTGGAGGTTTCCGCATGGACAAAAGCCACAACCGCAGCATCGGAATGGGCCTTCAGTGTGTCTTCCAGTTTGCCGGGATCCACCGGACGGCCCCATTCCTCGTCCACCAGCACGGGTTTGCCGCCACACCGTTCCACAATGTCCAGCATCCGTCCGCCGAAGACACCGTTGCGGCAAACAATCACTTTGTCTCCCGGTTCCACCACATTCACCAGGGCCATCTCCATCCCGGCAGAGCCCGGTCCCGACACCGGAAAGGTTACTTCATTTTCCGTCCGGAACACATAGCGGAGCAGCGATTTGATCTCTTCCATTACGTCGATAAAAGCCGGATCCAGATGACCGATGGTCGGCCTGGCCATGGCTTCCAGTACCCTGGGATGCACATTGCTGGGCCCCGGCCCCATGAGAATGCGTTTGGGAATTCCAGAAGTTGGCTGTTGCATCAGTTTTCCTCCCTCATTTTATCAGCACACCGCTTTTATCATACCCCCATCCCGATGGCGAGAAAAAAATGCAATAAAAAATGAAATATCACAAGTGGAATTTTATCAACGGCAATGCCCCCCGTGTCGCAAACATTTTCGGTGCAGAAGAGTGGCATTGCCTGAAAGTTCTGATCGCAGAAATAACGAGCTGTCAGAAATTCATATAGATAAACCCAACTTCGGTCTTCAAAGTGACAGCCCTTGGATTGGGGACTTAATCTATTGAAAACCAGTGTAATTATAAAAAGATTGCTTTTCTCTTCTTTCGAAATTAATTTCTATGTGCCCGTTTGTTTAGGAGATCCTTTATTCCGTTTTTTGATGAACTCCGAAAGTCCCCATTATGGAAAACATTAAGAAAACGCTGGCGGAAATCTTGCAAAAACACGGCGCAAGATCGGTCAAGATATTCGGATCGTACGTTAGAGGAGATGCCGGCCAAGACAGTGACCTGGATGTGCTGGTAGAGTTTCACACCACCAAAAGCCTGCTCGAACTTATAAGCATCGAACAGGAACTTGAGGAAATCTTGGGATTAAAAGTGGACCTGCTGACAAGAGAATCCATCAGCCCATATCTTATCGGAAAAATCGAAGAGGCATGTGAGGTCCTTCTGGATGAAAAAGGACGATAACATCTACCTGCAACACATCCTCGATGCAATCGACCTGATCCTGCAGTATATAAAAGGTGAAAATTTTGAATCTTTTGAGAGAAACCGGATGCTGCAGGATGCTGTCATCCGGGAGCTCGAAATTATTGGAGAAGCAAGCAAGAACCTCTCCGAAAATATCCGGGGAAGATACAGCGATGTGCCCTGGAAAGAAATGGCAGGAATGAGGGATAAACTGATTCACGCTTATTTTGGCGTTAATCTTGCCGCAGTCTGGAAAACGGCGGCCTAGGAAATTCCGCTGCTAAAAGAAAAAGTCGGCAAAATACTAAAACACAGAATGAAATAAAGATTTTCGAATCCCAGATCTCTTAATCCACCTGGAAAATTTTGACCATTCCAGATACCAGCCGCATGCCTTATTTTGCGGAGACCGCCCATTCGTCCTGAAAAAAATGTGCGATTCCTTACTACCGAAAGAGGAATCTTGCTGCCTCCTCCTTTTGCTCAGCGCACAAACAAATTCTTCACCACAAACCAGACGTTGGCGGGCCGTTCGGCCAGGCGGCGCATGTACCACGGGTACCAGCTTTCACCATAGCTGATCAGTACCCCCACATGCAGTCCCGCTTCCG
>MTOL01000137.1 GCA_002011685.1 Deferribacteres bacterium JdFR-76 | reverse complement strand
CGCTTTATAAAGGGTTTGCGTGGCACTACCACTTCCATCCGTCACCACAATGTTGGCAAGTGCAGGCACATCGCCATTGGGTGAATCGTGATTTCCCCCTCCAACGAATGAAACGGTGGCTGTTCCGCTCACGGCATTTCCATAGGCATCTACCGCATTTGTGATGGTTAGATTAAACGGGACACCCGCAACCTGATTCCCCGGATTAATCAGAGTAAAGCTGGAAACAGCTGCGGGATTCACAGTTATGGGGGTGCTTTCCCTGCTGACAGTTACAGAACCCGAATTATCGCTGACGGTAATGGTCTGGCTCCCGGCAGTTTTTAAAATAAAGTTCGAATAGGTGTTTTGACCGCTACTCCAACCGGTTTCCGTGATATTGGTAAGATCCGCCTGAGGATCGGAGCTGGACCAGCTGACGGGTCCACTGTAATCCGTCTTCGTGTTGCCGTAAATATCCTTTGCTGTAACAGTTATGTTTCCAAAAGAGGCCCCAGCGGTTGTCGAAGAAGGGACTCCCGTCAATTCAAACGAGCCCAGTGCGGCAGGGGTAATTGTCACGTTCCCTGACGCGCTGCCACTGCCTGAAGCAGACCCACTGCTGTTGGTCACCGTTAATGTGATCGTTCCCGTGGTATCCGTAGCTGTCGGATTCCTGACGATACCCACAGTAATGGTATATGTTCCGTCTGAATACGCCGAACCGGTCCCATCCCTTCTGAACGTGACGCTGGTAGCGGTGGCGCTGAAGCCCGTAAAGCCACCGTCAATATCCGGGCTGCCGGCAATCTGAACGTTTGAAGCATCAAAACCCGCCGGAAAGTTGATCTGAAAATTTGCAGCCGAATCGAGTGTTCCGGTGAAGGTGAATGTAAACGTATAGTTCGTATATTCCCCGGCTGTGGTGCTCTGGGCAGAAACCTGAGCAAGCACCTGCGTGGCGCTAAAAGACAGAAAGCACACAAAGGCCAGAGCAAATGTTCGCATCTTTTTTGTCCCGTTTCTGGTCTTCCGCTCTACAGTTTTATGGATGAACATAACCTGCTCCCTCTCACGGCGCAATGTTTACCTGCACTTCACCCGGACCAGCAATCGTGTTCCCTGCCCGGTTTCGCACCGCCCAGCGCACAGTATAGGTACCGCCCGCCGGCGGATTTTTCACCAGGCTGAATTTCAGGTCGATCCGGCGTCCGGCAGCCACGGCCGGGCCTTCTCCTGTGCGGCGGATCCGTACCGTCTGGCCAGCTACGTCCACGCGGAATCCGCCCTTCATCACCGAAGATCCCGCCAGCGTTACGCGGGACAGATCAAACCCTGCTGGAAACGTCAACTCAAACACGGCATTGCCCGGAACAGGTACCGGCGCCTGTATCTCAAACGTAAACAGCGTTCCACTCCCCGCTTTGTTTACCAGGGGTTCCAGCGTGGCGGGAACCGGTTGCTGCGCCCAAAGCAGCCCCGGAAGACCAGCCAAAATCAGAAGAACCATCCAGCGCTTCATTTTCAGACTCCTGTATTGTGTGTACTGCTTCGTGCCGACAATTGCGACTTTCCGAAAAGGTATCCCGTCACCGCCCTTTCATCAGATTCAGATTCATACACAGGGATAATTCACCTCAGAATAGCCCGCAGCAAAATAATAAAGCCTTTGCCTTCGTTTTCTGCAAGTTTCAGGTTCCTTCGTGCAGCCGAAAATTGAGGATTTATCTTGAGCGCTTTCCGGAATTGCTCTAGCGATTTGAAAAACGTGTTCCTGCACCGGATCAGGTACGCAATTCCAAGCTGGTTATAAAGATCGGGATAATTTGGCTGCTCTTCCAGTTTTTTTGTGAGATAGGCAATGTATTCATCCACAAAGGCATCGTCTTTACTTTTGCCGCCAAACAGAAACTCCACATAAAAACGGGACGGAAACACTTCCATTTGGCGCTCCAGCGGCAACACCAGCTCCTCCAGCAGGCTGGAAGCGACCAGAAAGTCCCGGCGCTTCACTTCACGGATGGCATTGCGCAGCTCCGCCGTATCCAGCTCCCCGGAGATCTCCACAGCCCTCTGCAGCTCCGCCAGCACATGCCTTTGGATTTCGGGAACAGCCGTATCCTCCGAAGCACCGGNAGGAGTGGTCTCCTTCTCAAGGTCCGCCAGATCCAGCAGGGTTTTTGCCAGAAATAGATGGGCCACGGGTGTGGAAAACCCGGCATCCAGGATTTTCTCGAAGACCTGTTTTGCCTCATCCAGCCTCCGCATCCGGTAAAGGGCAACACCATGCCAGAGAAGGATTTCACGATTGTCGGGAAAATTTTGCACAGCTTCCTCCAGCACGGCCGCGGCGTCACTGTACATTTTTGCGGCAATGTAAGCCCGGCCCAAAAAAAGATGCGCCTCTTCGTTGCCCGGGCTCCACTGCACTGCCTGTTCCAGGCACTCTATCGCCTCCGCGTACAGTCCCCGGTCCAGCAGTACGATGCCCATATGCAGCGCAGAGGGTCCGTGCCGCGAGCGGATACTCTTCTGGTACAGTTCAGCCAGATGGCTCCACTCCGCCGCCGTAGAACGGTGAACCTGACGAACCTGCCTTTCCACATCCCGTTCGGAACGCTCCCGGTTCACCGGCACACGGATGAGGTCTACCTTCCGGCCGTCTTCTGCAATGACGGAGACAATCTCTCCGGACATGTCATCCAGATACGTTTCGATCTGGAATGTTCTTCCCCCAACCTGTAGCGTATCGATCAACTTGCCGCTGCTCATGAGCCGGCTCCTATTTATGCGCGCACAGTCTGTTTCATTTTGAGGCACTCCCCTGCAGGGATTCCACCCATAAAAATGCCCCGGAGAATAAAAACAAAAAATGTTCCAAAACCGCTTGTTTTACATAAATATCGACGGAAAAAGAGGCAAACCTTAATGCGCNGCGGGCGAACCCAAATTTTGTAATCCAGAGGCAAGGCGGGCCAGACCGCGGGCCAGTGTTTTCAGGGAAGCCGTATACGAAATCCGCACATGGGTGTGGCTGCCAAACCCCTCCCC
>MTOL01000530.1 GCA_002011685.1 Deferribacteres bacterium JdFR-76 | reverse complement strand
CAAATCCATGCCAATTCTGTTGCATCGGAGAATTCTATTGCATCTGTAGAGTGGCGATCTTATTTTTAAGACGCTTATGTGGAAGAGCTGTCAAAACATCCGGTTGCCTTGGCTGGTCTGGGGATTTCTCTTTACCGTTTGGCCAGTTTTGCTTTTTGCTCAGAGACCCGGTTTTGAGTTTTTAAGGACTCATGTGGGCGCGAGGCCAGCTTCTCTGGGCGGAGCCTTTATTGCCGTACCGGGTGATGTTCATTCCGTTTATTACAATCCTGCCGCGCTGATTACTCTGGAGGGTGTACCACCGGGTGCCTACGGTCCTCATTCTGGCGCGGAAGGCACCGCCGAAAGACGACCTGTTTCTGTACCGTCTGCCACTCAATTTCTGAGAAATAAACAGTTTGCCGTATCCTATTTGAACCATTTCCTGGATTTTCAGTCTGGTTTTTTTGTTTTCGGAGCGTCGCTGGGGAAATGGGGAGCAGCCGGCGTGGCGTTTCATTATATGAATTACGGCGATTTTAAACGGACAGACGATCTTGGAAACGAACTCGGGACGTTTTCGGCGGCGGACCTTCTGTTTGAACTGAGCTATGCCTATCTGCTGGCACCAAACTTTTCAGTAGGTATCGGTTTGAAATGGGTTCAGGGAAGCATTGCGGAATACCGGACCACGGCAGTGGCGGCGGATGTCGGCTTTTTTTATTCCATCCCTTCCCAAGATCTGTCTTTTGGATTTGGCGTGTTTAATTCCGGCCGCGTGCTTGATCCATATATTCAAACAAAAGACAGATTGCCGGTGAATTACCGGGTCGGTTTTTCCAAACGGTTAGCGCACCTGCCTCTTTTGCTGAGCATGGAGGGCTACCGCTACGAGGGCGAAGATCCCGAATTCATCTTGGGCGGTGAATTCACGCTCACACCCTACTGGCTTCTGCGGATTAGTTACAACTCCATCGGGCGCGAGCAGAAACTGAACCAGGTAGGCGACAAATATGCCGGGATCTCCATCGGCACCGGATTGCGCCTGGACAAAACACACTTTCTCCGGCGCGGTTTCTGGAAGGTCCTGTATTTTGATTATGCCTATACTTCCGCCGGTCACGTTGGCACCCTGAACCGGTTGTCTTTCCGCTTTGAGCTTTAGGCCCTCTTTTTGCAGACAGATCTAAAATAGGAGGATAAATCGGAGCAAAACAGGAAAGGGGTGAATTATGACGGGTCTGGAATCTGGATGTATTCGGCTTGAGGATCTGGCTAAGCAGGTTATCGGTGCGGATGAAAGGGTTCCGGTTATCGGGGGTGAAAAAAGAAGATACGTAAATTTTGACAATGCAGCCAGTACGCCCACTTTTCAGTGCGTCTGGGATAAATTGCATGAATTTATGCGGTGGTACTCGAATGTGCACCGGGGGACGGGGTTCAAATCCCAGCTGGCAACCTGGGCCTTTGACAAGGTCAGGGAGAAGGTGCTGAAATTTGTGGGGGCGACACCAGATGAATATGTTGTCATTTTCGGCAAAAATGCCTCGGAGATGATCAATCGGCTGGCGAGCCGACTGGCGCCCAGGGACGGCCGTGATGTGGTGCTGACTTCGGTGATGGAACATCATTCAAATGATCTGCCATGGCGGCGGCGCTGGAAAGCGGTTCATGTGGAGGTGGACGAATGGGGAGCCATCGATGAGGAAGATCTAAAACGGAAGCTGGATGAATACGGTCCGAGGCTACGTCTGCTGGCCATCAGCGGGGCTTCTAATGTTTCGGGGATTGTGAATCCTGTACATAAATATGCCCGCTGGGCCCACGAGGTTGGCGCGGAAATTCTGGTGGACGGAGCCCAGCTTATTCCTCACCGAAAGGTGGAGATGGTCCGGGATATTCCTGCCGAAACCATCGATTACCTGGCGTTTTCGGCCCACAAAGTTTACGCTCCATTTGGGATTGGCGTGCTGGTGGGAAGAAAGGAGAACTTCCTTGCGGGTGCGCCGGAACATGTGGGCGGCGGTACCATCGATATTGTGACGTTGGATGAGGTGGAATGGACGGATCCACCGGAGAAAGAAGAAGCGGGGACACCAAACATCCCCGGAGCTGTGGCTCTGGGCATTGTCATCGACCTGCTTATGGAAATTGGTATGGACCGCGTTGCTGAACATGAACGGGAACTAACGGACCGGGCCGTACAGGGCCTGAAGCGCTACCCGGATGTGATCATTTACGGTCCGGAGAATGGGGACCGGTGGGATCGCCTGGGTGTAATTACCTTTAACGTGAAGGGAATTCCGCACGGGAAACTGGCGGCCATGCTCAGCTGGGAGGCGGCTATCGGGGTGAGGAATGGCTGTTTTTGCGCCCATCCTTATGTGACCCGGTTGCTGAAGGTATCGCGCGAACAGATGCGGGAGGCCATCGCAGGAATCCGCTCCGGCGACCGCTCCATGCTGCCGGGAGCAGTGCGGATCAGTTTTGGCTGTTATAACACGGTGGAAGAGGTCGATTACTTTCTCGAGAGTCTGGATAAAATTCTGAAGGGCGAGATCCGCGGTGAATACGAACAGATTCGTCAAACTGGGGAGTACCGGCCCAAAAATTTCGCGGTAAATTTTGAGGAATATTTCCCGTGGTAGGGAACGATTGGGATTAGCGGAGGTGAGCCCACCGTGCGAAGAATCTACATGGATCATGCGGCCACAACGCCCGTTGACGGCAGTGTTTTGCAGGAAATGCTGCCGTATTTCCGGGAAAAGTTTGGCAATGCTTCCAGTATCCACCAATACGGCCAGGAAGCCAAAGCTGCCCTGGAGGAATCGCGGGAGAAAATCGCTCAATTTCTGGGCGCGAAGCCATCGGAACTCGTTTTTGTGAGCGGGGGCACGGAAGCGGATAACTGGGCCATCCGGGGGGTGGCCTACGCCCTGAAACAGAAAGGGAATCATATTATCACGTCGCTGGCAGAACACCACGCTGTAATTCATGCTTGCGAAGCCCTGGAGAAGGAAGGATTCAAGGTAACATACCTGAAGCCCGACCGTTACG
>MTOL01000220.1 GCA_002011685.1 Deferribacteres bacterium JdFR-76 | reverse complement strand
TGATGAATTTTATTTCTGAACTTCAAAAACAAAGCGACCATCTCCGTCTGGAAACTCTATGTCGTAGTTTTGAAGGAAGGGAAGTCCCCCTTTTGATTGTTGGCGACCCCCTACCGGCTTCGCCTCTGGAATTGCGGCATGATCCGCGGCTTGTCGTTTATATCCAGGCCAACATCCATGCTGGCGAAGTGGAAGGAAAGGAAGCATCACTTATGCTCCTCCGTGACTTGCTTCAGGGAAAATACCCGAATATTTTGCGGCAGACGGTACTGCTAATCGCCCCCATTTTTAACGCGGATGGAAATGAGAAAATCAGCCCCCAAAACCGCCGCAACCAGAAAGGCCCCGAAAAAGGAGTGGGAATCCGCTACAACGGCCAGGGGCTGGACATCAACCGGGATGCCATGAAAGTCGAAACGCCTGAGATGGCGGGATTGCTCCAGAACGTGCTTCTACGATGGGACCCCGCTTTGCTGATCGATTGCCATACCACAAACGGGTCTTACCATGAGGAACCGGTTACCTATTCATGGGTGTTAAATCCCAACGGAGATCCGGAAATTTTAGCCTACATGCGCGACACTATGATGCCGTCAATCCGGAAAATCTTGCAGGATATGTACAACATTCTCTCCATTCCCTATGGGAATTTTGTGAATCCCCAGGAACCTGAAAAAGGCTGGAGGACGTTTAGCCACCTTCCTCGGTTTATTACAAATTATATCGGTTTGCGGAACCGGATGGCAATCCTGATTGAAAATTATGCCTATGCGGAATATAGAACCCGGATCATGGGCAATTACTTTATGCTCCTGTCTATTCTCGAATACTGTATACAAAACCGGGACAAACTCTTGCGGCTCATTCAAGGGGCCGATGCACGGATGAAAAATGCGGATTACGATTCGTTTGCCGTAGAAGTGGAACTGAAGCCTCTCCCTCAGCCTCTTACCATTCGCGGTTACCGGATGGAAGTTGTTGAAGCCAGAAACGGCCGAAAGAGGGTCCGTCCCACGAAAGAAAGGAAAACATATAAGGTGCCTTATTACGCGGATTTTCAGGCCAGGCGTTCTGTGGCACTTCCGGTCGGATATCTCATTCTACCAAAAGCCAGAGACATACTGCCCAAATTACTGCAGCACGGGCTACTGGTGGAAGGATTAACCGACTCGACCACCCTCGAAGTAGAGATATTCCAGATTACTGAACTTCATGCTAGCAAGCGACCCTATCAGGGTCATTATCTAAATCGGGTCAAAGGCCGTTATGTCAAACGGAAAATGAACTTTCCAGCTGGCACCCTGTTTGTGCCGGTCAATCAGCCTCTGGGAAGACTGGCAGCTGCCCTGCTTGAACCGGAAAGCGATGATGGCCTCCTGGTCTGGAACTTTTTTGATCGGCACCTCGTGCCGCAATGGGGACGGGGGTATTCAAACTATCCGGTATGCCGACTAAGAACCAAAACAAAACTTGCAAAAAGAACAATCCACTAAAAACAGAGCCGTACAATGCAGGATTCCTACGAAAAAATATCCAGGATCTTTGAAACAAAAAATTGACCTTATTGGAAATATTCAAAAAAGACAATCTTAAGTTAAGTAATGTAAAATCTTTGATCTTTCTATTGCGCATTCAAACTTCATTTTCTCGGGCATCAAAGCCAAATTTTCGGATTATTTCCTCCGTGTCCCGAAACAATCAATAGGATTTCCGATGATGGTTATAGAATTAAATAGCAATGTCAACAGTTCTCGACCTGCTTTTTTTTCTACAAGAGTCATATAATAACTTCAAAGAATATAACCGTTCCAATATAGGCAATATGCCTATTCTACTTCCTTTGTAACATCTTTTTGCTCGAAAAACGATTGTTTCAATATAACCAGATAAATAACAGAAAGTATATTCCGTACGTGAAAATTTTCCCATTGATTGCTATGCTTTTTCATCATTTAGATGTAGCCACTGCATGTGAATAGCGGAAATTACTTTCTCTGTTCGTGAATGTTAGCTCATAAGTAACATTGGAATTATCAAAAAGGTTTAGAGTGCATATGCAAAAAATAACGTGAAGGATTTATTTCTATAGGGACACAAGTGGCGGGGATCCTCGGAAACAAATTTTTAGACTATCTGACAGGACATGCGGTTAGACAGATTTTCCGCATGCAATATTTTTATGAGAAACGAAGAATATACAAAAAGGGAAAGACGCCAGGACTGCAAAAATACGAATTCAACTGCAAAGCGAAATCACGCCATGTAGACATATATTTTTCATTCTCCCAGAGCCGATTAAGAAAATAGCATTGCGAAAATAAAGAACCATCGCAATCCATCAATTTATCCTTTCGCTTGCCCCGGACATTGTCTCATTTTTATACAATTTTATGGTAGTTTATTGCATATTTTTTCAACATACCCTGGAATATGTTTTGAAGGATTCCGCCAGATTACTTGGCCTCCAAAAATTGGCAGGCATTTTCAACCAAAATAAAATATAAATAGCAGTTTTTGTTTAATATTTCATCCAGCCAAATATTAATAATTTTAATTTACCAATTTTTTGATTATCAGGTTCATAGCTACCATTTGCACTTTCAGCAATATCCGTTCAAAATCCTTTTCACAAAATTTTTCCGAGACGCGACTTTTTATCACTGTCCGACTATGGCACCCTTTTTGTATTTTGAGCTGAGGTTTTGTTTGAAATGTCCATTTTTACAGCAAACCAAAGGCGAAATAATAAAAATGCCGAAAACGATGAGCAAACGCATAATAGGTCTTGCAGCCCGATTGATACAGAAGTATCCCAAACACTTGCTGCTGTTCTTAAATTCAAATCCACAAATCAACAACAGGGTTCGTTTTGTCATGAAAGGCCGTATGTTGTTCCGCTGTGCAGTCTGGGCGATCATGTGGACTCTGCTGGGCCCGCTACCTTTGCTGCCCCCCTGCGTCAACGCTACTCCTATGCAATCCACACCATCCGATTCCGTTTACCACATGACTTCAGACACCTTAACTATCTCTCTGGATCC
>MTOL01000080.1 GCA_002011685.1 Deferribacteres bacterium JdFR-76 | reverse complement strand
GGCTTTGAAGTTGGCTGTGACACTTTTGGCCGCATTCATAGTGATCCGGACGGGGTTGCCGGAACCGGAAGCATCGCCACTCCAGGAAGCAAAATCGTACCCTTGATTGGCAGTGGCTGTAAGTTCCACCTGGGTGCCGGCGTCATACCAGCCACTGGAAGGCGTAACAGAACCGGCCCCGGACGGGTTTACAGAGGTTGTCAGGTAAAACTGCTCCACAAAATTGGCTGTGTAACTGGTAGTGGTTTTTGTAGCGGTGATCTCATGCGTTATGGCCCCGCCATCGGACCAGTTATCCCAGCGGTACCGTTTCCCATTGGCCTCCTGCTGGTACTGGTTCGTTCCGATCGTATGAGTGGTATTGGTCAGCCAGGTAAAGGTCTGCGGAGCCGTATATTGGGTGCCATCCACAATGATGGTCATCCCCTGTGGGTTGGTGTTGATGGTAATCTGGGTTTCCTCGCCATAGTTTGCTGTTACCGTTTTGGCGGCGTCCATCGTCAGGTTCACGGGATTGGTTGTACCGGAAAGATCTCCTGACCAGCCCACAAACTGGTATCCTGAATTTGCAGTAGCCTGGAGGGTGACCTGGGTTCCGCTGTCAAACCAATCACCAGCCGGGTTAACCTGGATGCTCCCTCCAGCGGACGGATTGTTGCTCACTGTGAGTTTGTACTGGGTGGTAAAGTAAGCTGTGTATGTTGCATCAGAATTGGGTGTGGTGATTGTATGGGTTTGAGCCCCGCCATCACTCCACCGGTCATAAACGTAGCGTTTTCCTTCATTTACATTAATGGGCGAGTTTACCCCAATGGTGTGCTGGCTCCCCGGCTGCCAGAGCATCGTTTGCGGAGCAGTATAGGTTGTTCCGTCAATAATGACTTCCTGTCCTGCAGGATCTGTTGTTATGGTAATCTGCGGCCAGGCTTTAAAGTGCGCGGTGAGCGAAAAAGACATGGTCATCTGAATCGTGAGCGGGTTGCTCTCCACATTAACCGTACCCGTCCAGTTCACAAAATCGTAGCCGTAGTTGGCCACTGCCGTGAGGACCACTGTGGTGTTCTCATCGAACCAGGTCTGATTAATGGAGAGGTCTACCGATCCCCCCGCAGAAGGATCGACATTGACCTCAAGCTTATATTGGGTCTTAAAATAGGCCGTGTAGGACGCTGCCCCTGTGGACGGTGCAGTAATGGAATGACTTTTGTTTCCACTGTCACTCCAGTGGTCAAAAACATAGCGTTTGGTGGTTCCGTCGTACTGAGGGTCCGGTACGTCCAGTGTGTGACTAGATGAGGGTGCTACTTTGAATGTCTGAGGCGCTGTGTAAGTCTGTCCGTCAAATATGAACTGGCGACCTGTGGGATCTGTGTTGACGTTAATTTCCACGTATTTGACCAGCAGGCTGCCGTTTTGAATATTTACAGAAGGCGTCCCGTTGTTAAAGAGAAAATTGCTAAGCGTGATGTCTGTGGATGTGCCTGGGTCTCCTATAACTTCAAAAGAAAGGGTTACCAGCGTTCCCGCACCTGTAAGGTTGGTTCCGCTTAGATCAAACGCTCCCACCGACATTTTTCCTGTGCCGGCATTGGGATTGGATACAAAGGACCAGGACGATGGAGTGATCGTTCCGCTGACAGATGCCCCTACCGGCTTAAGAACGGATGCATCAAAAAGGACATCAAACTGGTAGGAAATGACTGCATCCGAATTGTTGATTTGTGAAACCGTCACATCTACATTGATCACATCGCCCTGATTGGCCTCCAAGTCCGGGACCGATACGTTTATCTGTCCCATAGCAACCTGTGACCAGAAGGGAAGCAGATAACCGGCAAGAAGAAAAAGGCGTTTCACCATAGCAAACCCCTGATTTAATTATTATGTATCTTGAGAAAGAAAAAATTTTTGCGTCTATCGAATCAATTCAACATTTGTGCCATAACACTTTTGGATTATCCCTTTGAAATTACAGAAGTTAACTTTCCAAAGATGGAAGTCATCTGTATCAGCACGGTTTACATGTTTCATCAAGTTACATTTGCATGGAGCTCAAAATCGTTGGAACACCGATCTACTAAAGTATCCTGAAGATTTCGTACGAATCTTTCTGGGGCAGCAAACGGTTCAAAAGATGCGGACACACATGGTCATATGTTTCTCCGGGTTTTCTTATTTCCTTCAGAAAATGGCGTGAAAATGAAGGAAGCCTGATTTTAGGGAAAAGACCTGCGAAGAATACAATTGAATTTTCTTCAGATGCGTTTTTTTGTTGAAGTTTTTGTTGCGAACGCCTTGATCGCCCGCTGTTTTTGGGGATTGCAGGTTTATTGTTATGTTCCTGCCAAGTTTTTGTACATCTTCGAAAAAGGCCTGTAATGGTATAGGCCCGTTTTCTTGGTTTGCCAACCCCGATAGCATCGCACAGACCTTGTTAGGCGGCGGAAACATTCACCACCCGCAATTATGGAAGAAAGTTCCAGAAAAATCCCAACACACAAGCAGAAATTCTTTCACATCGGGCAAACCGCTTTTCCATTCCCGCCGATTGAGTGTCGCTACGTAACGGAGAAGTCAGATCCCTCTGGAGACTCTAACAGGCGCCCGTCCCGGTGAATATTTTAAGGAAAATGCTGTTTAGTCTTTGCTGTTCAACACAACTGGAGAATGGGGCATAACATGTCAAATTTCAGCGAAATTAGTAGAAGTGAAATTGTAGATAGAAGCCCCCGGGTGTACTTTTTGGCTGCTACCGATTGGCCGTAGGTCTTGTTCCAATAACCAAACGGTCATGGTGAACCCTTCATTTTTTCAGCCGAAAGAATAAGTTTCGTCCGGAACGCAACATACCTTCTTTGGATTCTTCCCGATCCAGCTGGTGCAAATACGCCTGAGATATTATTCGCCTCGCGCAGCAATTTCCTTCCAGAAAGCGAGTTTAATGGTGCAGAAATAGCCGCTTTTTCTCCCCTATTCATTAACAACTCGACAGACATATGCTTCGCCTCCCATGATGGTGTGAAAGAAGATTTGCGAGTCCTCTCTCC
>MTOL01000310.1 GCA_002011685.1 Deferribacteres bacterium JdFR-76 | reverse complement strand
GCCATCATCACCTGAGCAACGGCATGTTTGCTGTTGGCGAATTCTTTTACCTGGTCCTCATGGCATTTGGCGCAGTCATTGGGATTGGGATGCTTGCCAATCAGAAATTCGCTTTCCGGGCAGCGGAAGGCATCGAAATCCCCTTCCTTTGCCTCGTGGCATTCCAGACATCCAATCCCCTGCACGGCATGCTGGCTCTCTTTCCATTCATCGATTAGCTTAACCGCCACGCCCTTCTTCTCGTGGCAGTTGATGCATTTTGCTGTGGTCTCGTTCACATCGATCTCCGGTTTGAAGGAGCGGGATTTTTTCATTTCCNCCCCCGCCACGATCAGCAGCGAAACGATCAACAAAACGCTGAAGATTCCGATGAGCCACTGTTGAGCCTTAACCGTGTCCATAATCCCTCCGAACTTTATTTCCTGTTGCCCGATTCTCTTTCCGGCACCCCTGAAACTACATTTCCACGGTTTCCCAGAATGTCAATGCAAGGGTGCTGATCAATACCAGACTTCCCACCACATAACCCAGCACAATACGCCTGCGCTTCTCCCTGGCAATCCAGGGTTCAATAAATGGCCAGAAGGTCATTCCCACAAGAAAGAGCGCGACGCTGAAAATGCCCACCCGCAGCGGCACCAGTTTTAGAAAACGGTACACCGGAAAAAAGTACCATTCCGGTTTGATATGCGGCGGCGTGACTGCCGGATTCGCAGGTTCTCCCAATCCGGGTGGATAAATAACCGAAAGAGTAGTTAAAAGCGTCAACAAAAAGAGCGTTGCGATAATGATTTTGTAGAAATGATGCGGATAAAATGAATAATGCCCTTTTGGATATCCTTCCGGTTCGGACACGCCCTGGATTCGCAAAATGAGAATGTGCAGAGCAATCAGCAAAATCAGAATGGGTGGCAAAAATCCGATATGAATGGTATAAAAGCGTGTGAGGGTATTGGCCGAAACATCCTCGCCTCCTCGCAGAAACAGAAAAAGCCATTCGCCCACGAGCGGAACCTCACGGATCATATTGGTTCCCACTGTGGTTGCCCAGTACGAAAGCTGGTTGTAAGTAAGCGAATAGCCGGTGAAGGCAAAAGTGAGTGTAAGCATAAACAGAGCCACTCCGATCATCCAGTTGATTTCCCGGGGTTTTTGATAGGCCCGGGTAAAAAATACACGCGTCATGTGCAGCAAAAGAGCAATAATCATCAAGTTCGAGCCCCACCGGTGAATCCCGCGGATCCAGAAGCCAAAACGTACATCTTCTGTAATGTGCCGCACGCTTTCGTAGGCCATCTCTGGCGATGGTACGAAATAAAAAGTAAGCAAAATGCCTGTCACCAGCTGAAACCCGAACAGAATCAGCGGAGTGGCTCCCATGCAGTAGAACCACTTCTTCATATGAAGCGGGATGGGCTCTTTGATAAAAATCCGTTCGTTGATCTCCACAAACTTTTGAAAATCGATCGGAAACCGCTCAAGGATCCAGTCTTTCAGCTTCATGACCATGGCCCCTTTATCTTTTCTTCCACGTACATGAACACCAGCCCGGATTCCCTTTCAACCCGGAAAGGAACCAGTGGTTCAGGCGGCGGACCACTTACCACCTCTCCCCGTTTGTTAAACACGCCCTTGTGGCAGGGACAGTAAAATCGTTCTTTTTCCTTTTCCCACCGTACAATGCAACCCAGATGCGTGCAAATACCAGAGAAGACTTTGTAACCGTCTTCCAGATGGACTACAAATACGGGCTTCCCTCCAATAATCAGGCGCTTAGCTTGGCCCAGAGGAATTTCCCCTTCCCGGGCGACAAGATAGCGGTGGTATTTTTTCACTTTACGCTCCGGGAAAAGGTAGGCCAGAACATTGCGAACGAAAACCGCGGCGGCGCCAAAAAGTGCTAACCCCAGCGGTGCACCGCGCGTGAAAACCTGAAGAAAATCACGCCTTGATTGCCGGCTTTCTTTTTCTGCCATCTCTTCCTCCTCAAACAGCATTCACCTCTGCGAGTTGTTTCCCTGTCCCCCCCAGGTAAGCTGAAGTGCCTGGCCAAAGCGTTTGCAGGTTTCAACACATTCTCCACAGTTGTTGCAAAATGGATAGATCCCCGCTGCCTTCGGATTTAGGCCAAGCGGGCAGGCCATGTTGCACGGAAGGCCCTCTCCGGGACAGGAACAGGCCTCCGGGGAGAACTTGACACGGAGCGTCCGGCCCGTGCGGAAAAGGGCAAGCGTTGCTCCCACAGGACAAACATATCTGCACCAGATCCTACCGGCCAGTCCTATTTCCAGTAAAAGTATGATGCCTACCAGCAAAATTTCCCAGCCGGGCGGTCCTGGAAATAGCCAGTCGCCAATTTCAGCACTCAGCAATCCCGGCATGGAAAGAAATGTGATAAGTGGAAAGCCCAGAATCCCCGTCAAAATCAAGAAACCTGCAAAAATCCCCCAAAACAAGAAACGGCCGCTATTCCGGTTCAAACCGGGTGTGGATCTGGAAATTAGTCTGTGGCGTACCCCTTTTCCCCATTCCGCAAGAAGGAAAAAAGGACAGGCCCAGCTGCAAAAAACTTTTCCAAACAAAAACGCTACGACGGTTGGAACGGCCACAGCCAGAATAAGTCCTGCGCCAATTTCAGCCGTTAGCAGAAACGTCTGCAAAGCCAGGGCCGGGTCAATTATGGTCCATTGGCCCACGGACAGGCTGTAATAAGAGCCCAGCAGGAAATGGATCCCTTTCCGGTTAAGGAGCGGAATCGCGATCATGAACATCAGACTGCCAATTTGCACCGCCCTTCTCCAGAAATGAAGTCCCAACCGTTTTCGCACGACTGCCCCTTATTCACGTTTCAGCATCCGTTCTGGCACTACCACAATCGATGGCGGGTCCGTGGGACAAACATTCTCACAGATTCCACACCCCACACATTTCTCAGCACGCACCACCGGGTAGATTTCCTGATCCAGCACAATTGCTTCCCTGTAAATGGGACATCGCTCGTAGCAGGCCCGGCACAGAACCCCCGCATAAGGCAAGCAGGTCCGGGTATTGA
>MTOL01000164.1 GCA_002011685.1 Deferribacteres bacterium JdFR-76 | reverse complement strand
AAGGATTGTTATCCAGGGCAAATTCGGCATGATGTGGACTGGTTTCTCACACAACAGCGGAGGTTAGCTGCCGGAGCTGCTGGTCAATGAGAGCCACATGCTGGGTCAATTCCAGCACTGAATAGAGCCCGCGGATTTTCTCCAGAACTGGCACCGCTTCAGCAGGTGTCCGGCAAAACAGAATCACTTTTTCGAGAGAAGCAATGGCCTGAATCACCCGGTGATTTTCTTCCTGTACCTGCGCAAGCCTGAACAAAATAGATTTCTTTTTGCGGGCATCGGTCACCAGATGAAATTCCACCATTAAAACCAATTCCAGACCGTAACGATCCCGCCGCAACTGGGAGATTTTGTCCTGCAATGACCGCCATTTTCGCTGCAGACGGTCCACTTCTGCGAAAGAAAACTGCTCTCCAGCTTCAGTTCGCGGCAGTTCCCCCGCAACGAACTGGAGAAAATTCAAGCGAGGATCCCCCGAAGAGGAAAGAAATTCCGGTGGGTTTAACTCTTCTCCAGCATCAAATTGCGTGAGGGCAATCTGAAAAGCCACATCGGCAAAATTTGGATATTTTTCGGCGATGACCTGAAACGCCTGCAAGGCGTCCTGAAACCGCCCCATGCCGCGCAAAGCCACACCAAGATTCATCCATGTCTGTGGAACTGCTGGGTTCTTCTTTAGGCTCTGCCGGAACCATTCCACAGCCGCCGGAAGTGCGTTGCGTTTCAGATACAGTTCGCCGGCTTTAAAGGCACAATAGTGTTTATCATTTTCTCTTTCACTAGCTTCCTGATAATACCAGATTGCCTCATCCAGCTGACCCTGTTTTTCGAGAAACTGTGCCATGTATTTCCAGGCCTCAGGACGATCCGGACGAATTTTCCTGGCCTCCTCCAGATGCTTCTCCCCATTTGTCCGATCACCTAGCTCCAGGTAGCATTTTCCCAGCAAAACCTGTCGGCCGTATTCCACCATCGTATCGTCCAGAGGAAAATAATCAAGCTGCCGTCTGAAGGCTTCCGCTTGTTTCTCCAGAAGAACCCGCGCTTCCTCGCAGCGTTCGGTCCATATGTACGCCTCTGCGATGGAAAGCCAGAGCAAACGGGAGTCCGGTGAATGGCTTTTGGCATCTTCCAACACTTCCAACGCACGGTTAAATTCGCCCAGGTGCAAATAGCAGCGCCCCAGCAGAATGTGCGAATGCTTCACAGTGGGTGTAAATTCATTTCGCTCCCTGGCACGTTGTAATACCCGCTCCAGTATATCCGCCGCAATTCTGTGATTCCCCAGCGTATGCTGTGTAATGGCCAGCTGGCACTGCATGTATAGATCATTCGGATGATCCTTTACCCACTCCTCCATCATCCGAATGTAGCGAAGTTTCTTTTGTTTCAGCACTTCAGGTGTGGAATAGCCGGTGTGAACCAGGACAACGTCAGAATTGACAATGGGCAACCCCAGCTGTTCGATGGAAGGGGCCACCTGTTCATGAATCGGCCGTTCAAACCGGATTTGCGGGTGGTTGGGAAACATGCGCAGCTGGTAGCAGCGTGACTGGTCTACTCCCCGGTTCTGCAAAATGAAGTTGATGCCCCGGTTTGGTTCCGTTTGGGCCAGCCGCCTGATCTTGGCATGCTGGTCCGGATAAATCCGGTCATCGGCGTCAAGCCAGAGAATCCACTTTCCGCTGGCGTGCTTCAGTGACTCATTCCGGGCCAGTGAGTAATCATTTTGCCATGTAAAGTGGTACACTTTTGCACCGTACGATGCGGCAATTTCCGGTGTTCCATCACGAGAGCCCGTATCTACAACGATGATCTCATCCGCAAACTCCCGGACGTACTTGAGGCATTCCGGCAGAGTATTTGCTTCATCACGCACGATCATACAGACGCTGAGGTCGGGCCGTCTTTTTTCGCTCTCATTCATGGAAATCCACTCCTTCCTCTACCGCCTGCCGTGCTGGCAGACGCTTTATTTCATTCAGCAGGGATTCAAGTTCCGGATGGGGCTGTTGACGCAAAAACTCCTCCAACAGTTGCACAGCATCATCGGCGTTTCCCAGCAGAGCCGAAAACTGAGCATAAAGTCGGATTACTTCTGGATGGTTCGGTGCTGCCCGGGAAATCTGATCCAGCAGATTCAGCGCACCAGCTGCATCCTGACCGTACCATCGCTCCAGTACACCCAGAAGCCTGGCCTCCACAGAATCTGCATCTCCCTCGCGAACTGCGTCGCCGAACGCTCTGGCCACATTCTCCCATCCCATTTCCCAAGCAGTGCGCGCAAAACCGAATAGTGTGGCAACCATTTCTTTGTTCCAGGAAATCTTTGCCGCCCGGAAGGCCAGCTTCTTCCAGCTTTCCTGTTCTGGCGGAAGCGAAAGGAAATTGCGCCAGGCATCTTCGTAAGTTTTATCTAGATCAATGGCCTTCAAAAGACATTCCCGTGCTTTCCCGTAATTTCCCTTCAGAAAATGAACAACGCCAAGATTGTTCAATGCCTGGGCGCTTTCGGGATCCCACTCAAGTGCTTTTTGGAAATGCGTGGCAGCTTTGTCAATTTCGTTTCTGGCAAATGCCTTTTCTCCGTTGGAAATTTCTTGCAGGGCAATCCGTTTCAGATCTCTCTTGAAAAAGTAATGTTCACCGCGGAACTCGATCTCACCCTTCCATTTTTGCTTGAAGCGCTGCAGGTTTTTGTTGAGATACTTCAGATAATCCACCTGATTTTTTTGAAAAGAATACGAGCCTTCGTGGTAAACAAATACCTCCCGTGCTACGATCAGATCGTATCCCGCCAATCTTGCGCGGACGCAGTAGTCGTCATCCTCGAAATTGCCAAGTTCAAATTCTTCATCAAGCAGCCCGATACGGTCAACCAGTTCCCGGCGCATCACCCAGCAAAAGGCAACCAGCTTTCCGACTATAACAAATTGGTTGCGGTTCTGTTGCCGGATCTTGCTGGAAAATGAGAGAAGGTCCTCCTTTTCGTTCATTGGCCAGCGCTGATAATCGCTGCCCACCCGGTTGGTCAGCGGCCCAACAATGCCCACTCTGGGC
>MTOL01000557.1 GCA_002011685.1 Deferribacteres bacterium JdFR-76 | reverse complement strand
TCCGCTCGCTGGTGAGTGCCGGCATTCCGGTAGCGTTTGGCACAGATTGGCCGGTTGAAGACCTGAATCCTTTGCGAACCCTTTTTGCGGCCGTAACCCGACGCCTTCCGCAGGCAGAACCCGGCCCAGCCTGGTACCCGGAGGAAAGAATAAGCCTGGAAGAAGCAATCCGTCTGTACACGCTCGGTTCCGCCTATGCCGAGCAGCAGGAAAACAGGAAAGGAAGCCTTGTGCCCGGGAAACTGGCAGATTTTGTGGTCCTCAATGGCGATCTGTTTTCTTTGCCCGCAGACGAGTGGCTGGGTGTTGGGGTGGATACTGTGGTAGTAGGGGGAACAATCCGTTTTTCGTCGGGAAAAACGATGTAACATGTACCGGGTGCAGCCGGGCAGGATAGAGCAGAACGTGCCGTCAGAAGAGCGGTTCAAAAAAGGAACCCGCCGACGGTCCGGTCGTTTTATGTTCGGTTGACTATAGTGGGGGGACGGANGGGCATGTGCCGGTGTTCGCGGCGCCGGTGAATTCCTTGCCCATATGTTTGATGATCGCCGTTTTGGAATGGGGATTCCAAACCAAAGAGAGGAGGGAGGAGCTATGGCTGCCAAAAAGATTCTCATGCTGGTTGGTGATTATGTGGAAGATTATGAGGTGATGGTGCCGTATCAGATGCTGACGATGGTGGGGCATCAGGTGGATGTGGTGTGTCCGGACAAAAAAGCCGGTCAGACGGTACGGACGGCCGTTCACGATTTTGAGGGTGATCAGACCTATTCAGAAAAGCGGGGCCATAATTTTACTCTCACGGCGGATTTTAAGAAGGCAAAAGCCGCAGATTACGACGCTCTGGTCATACCAGGAGGGAGGGCGCCTGAGTACATCCGCCTGAATGGCAAAGTAATTGAACTGGTGCAGGAATTTGCTCGGGCCGGGAAGCCCATTGCGGCCATTTGCCATGGAATTCAGGTACTAACAGCGGCCGGAGTGGTAGAAGGCAAGACCATGACAGCCTATCCAGCAGTCCGTCCGGAGCTGGAGCGGGCCGGAGCAAAATGGCAGGATCCGAATGAGACGTTTACCAACGCCGTGGTGGACGGCAATTTTGTCACAGCGCCGGCCTGGCCCGCCCATCCGGAATGGATGCGCGAATTTTTGAAGCTTCTCGGGTCCAGAATTGAACCGTAATGGAAAAGGAGGCTCCGGAACATGCCGTTCCGGAGCCTTTTTTTGTTTTTGACCCGAAAAACCGTCCGGAAAACACCCCTCTACTAATTGTAATCCGTTTCTTTGTCACGGAGACATATCTGCAGACCTGCAAGAACGCCATAGTCTTTTCTGCACATTATTTGGACTTCGTTCTTGCTGTTTCTCTTTCTGAAGAACCGGAAAGAACGAACCAGCCCGTCTGCGGTGGGAGAACCCATTCGGGGCCTGTAATTTGGGGGCCTGAAATTCAGCCGCTACATAAAAAATCCGAATAAACGGCACTTCACCGGTGTATCAAACACTGGTTAAGAATGCTGCAGCGCACAAAAGGGAGGCAAAGCCATGTCATCCTGCCGGTTGCGAAGTTATTTGTGCCTTCTGGGTGGAGTTCTGGGAGTCCTCTGGCTGGCCACGCCAATTGTCACTGGAGCACAGACGGAAAAGGCGATCCCACAGGCCAAAACATTCTTTTCCCTACTGGTTGACGGGCGGTATGAGAAAGCTTTCAACCGCCTTTCACCCACCATGCAAAAATTTCTGCCTCCGGACAGAATGAAAGCCATGATGGCGGCGATCCGGCAGCAGCTGGGTGGGTTTTTGGGAGTGGACAGCACCTATGTAGAAAAGCTGGACACCCTCATCCGTGTTCATTTGATCTCCCGGTTTGAGAAGGGAAGGGTGGATGTTCAGATGGTGCTGGAGCCCTCTGCCAAAGTAGCGGGGCTGTGGTTTCGTCCCGCTGAGAAACCATCTTATGAAGCTCCTGCCTATACAGATACATCCCGCTTTAGGGAGCAGGAACTGGAATTTGGCCGTCCCGCGTACCGTTTGAAAGGAACGCTTTCGCTACCTGAAGGGGAAGGCCCATTTCCGGTTGTGGTACTGGTGCATGGTTCGGGGCCCAATGACCGCGATGAGACAGTTGGACCCAATAAACCATTTCGCGACCTGGCCTGGGGGCTTGCTAGCCTTGGTATTGCCGTTTTTCGTTACGATAAGCGGACGTATGCGTACGCCAGGAAACTTGCGGTGGCGAAGATTACTGTTGAGCAAGAGGTAATAGAGGATGCCCTTCTAGCCCTTCAACGGGTCCGACAGCATCCATCTGTGGATAGTGGACGTGTGTATCTGCTGGGTCATAGCCTGGGAGGTATGCTGGCGCCGGAAATCGCTTACCGGGATGGGCGAGTGGCCGGGGTTCTATTGCTGGCTGCCCCGGCCCGACCGCTGGATGCCGTTCTGATGGATCAGCTCACCTATATCCGCTCCCTCAAAAAGGGTTCTCCGGAAGCCGCAGGCATCGACTCCCTTCTGCAAATCGTAAAGAAGCTGGCGAAAGGGGAACTGGACAGCAGTACGAATGTACTTGGGGCACCGGCCAGTTATTACTACGATTTACGAAGGCGGCTACCGTTTACATTTGCGGAAAAACTTCAGTGCCGGTTGCTCGTTCTCCAGGCCGGAAGAGATTATCAGGTTCCCGAAACGGACAAGAAGATGTGGAAGGCTTTTTGTGAAAAAATCCCTTATGCAGAATACAAAGAGTATGCAAACTTGAACCACCTGTTCATAGCAGGCAGAGGAATGGCCACACCAGAGGAATACGCCACGAAAAAGGGACACGTGGCCTACCGTGTGATCCGCCATATCGCAGATTGGATCCGCTCCGGGCGGAATTAGCCAGAAAATGGGACCCACAGATGTACGGAATCATCGGGGAACTTCGTGCGGGTTCTGGGTAGAAATTTGGGTGGTGCGGAGTTTCTTGTCATTGGTGCGGGCAGTCCGGCATCCGCTCGCTGGAGAGGGCCGAGGTCCTCGTTTTTTTCCAGAATCATAAGTTACCCGCCATGAAAATG
>MTOL01000538.1 GCA_002011685.1 Deferribacteres bacterium JdFR-76 | reverse complement strand
GAATCTTGTCCGGGTCCAGAAGAACAAAAAAACCGGCACCCCGCGTTTCCACAACCTGCAAGAGACGCTCATAAACTCCGGACAAGGGAAACCCCTCAAGCCTTAGGTTCGCGGATCATTTGCTGCACAACTTCTTTTGCCTGGCCCAGGGCTTCGTCCAACTTGGAAGCGTCCTTGCCCCCGGCCTGGGCCATATGCGGTCGGCCCCCCCCACCACCCTGAATTACCCGGGCCAGCTGTTTGATGATATCTCCAGCCCGTAGGTTTCGCGTTTTGATCAAATCGTCTGTGACCACACACAGGAGGAATGGCTTGCCATCAATTACGGATCCAAGAACTCCCACCCCACTGCGGAGATTTGCCCGCACGTAATCGCCCAATTTCTTAATGACATCGACCGAATCTGCCTCCACCCGTGAACTGAACACCCTGACGCCGTTTACAGAGAGAGAAGATTCCAGCAACGGCTTGAGCTCATACTGAGAGATCCTGAGCTTCAGAGTATCCAGCTCGCGCATCAGCTGCTTGCGTTCCTCCAGCAGCCCTTCCAGTTTCGGCAGAAGCTCTTCATCGGTGGCGCTGATCAGTTCACGGATACGGGCGAGGGTGTGTTTCTCACGCCGGAGAAGCTGATCAGCAGCTTCCCCAGTTACCGCTTCAATTCGGCGGATCCCTGCGGCCACCCCGGACTCTGAGACGATGCGGAAATAGCCGATTTCTCCGGTGGCTTGCAGATGCGTCCCGCCACATAGCTCCATACTGTAATCGTCAATTTTGATGATTCGCACGGTGTCGCCATACTTTTCGCCAAAGAGGGCAATGGCCCCCATCTTTTTGGCCTCCTCAAAGCTGCGGAATAGCACCTCCACCGGATGGTTCCGCCGAACATGTTCGTTGACGGTCTCCTCAATCCGGTCCAGCTGCTCGCGGGTGAGTTTCTCAAAATGAGTAAAATCGAAACGAAGGCGCTCGGGCGCCACCAGAGACCCGGCCTGATTTACATGTTCGCCCAGCACCTCTTTGAGGGCCTTGTGCAGGAGATGCGTAGCCGTGTGGTTCCGAGCCGTAGCTTTGCGCCGCCTGGAATCTACCTCAGCAATCAGCGGTTTTTTCAATGCTTCTTCGAAACTGCCTCGAACAACCTCACCGATATGAATGATCCGGTTGCCGCTGCGGATGGCGTTCACCACGCGGATCTCAACGCTACCATCTTCGGAGTAAATCCTGCCCTGATCACCTATCTGGCCACCCGCTTCGCCGTAAAAGGGTGTGCGATCCAGAAGAAATTCGTTCTCATGGTAAGCAACCAGACGGACCTTCGAGCGGAGTTCAGAATAGCCAACAAATTCGGAATTCTTAACCTCCTTTCCATCCTTGAAGAAATCCACCACCTCGAAACGGAACTTCTGAGCTTCTTTGGCACGGCGCCGCTGCTCTTCCATCTCTCGCTCAAACCCTTCCATGTCAACGTCCATGCCCTGCTCTTCGGCCATTAGCCGGGTCAGATCCACCGGAAATCCGTACGTATCGTACAGCTGGAAGACAGCACTACCCGGAAAAACCTTCTTACCCTGTTTTTTCAATTCCGCCACGGTCCGCTCGAAGATCTCAATGCCGCGGTCAAGCGTCTGCCCGAAGCTCTCTTCCTCGGCTTTGATAACCATCGCAATGTACTGGTGCTTTTCTTTGATTTCAGGAAAGGCATCTCCCATGACATCCACAAGGACCGGCACCAGTTTGTAGATGAACGGTTCATGTTTTTCAAGTTTGCGGCCATAGCGGGCAGCACGGCGCAGAAGCCGGCGCAATACATAACCGCGGCCTTCATTGGAAGGCAGCGCCCCATCGGCAATGGCGAAACTGAGAGCACGCACATGATCGGCTATTACCCGGTGGGCCACGCCATCATAGCTCTCATAACGCACTCCGGTCAGATCATCAATCTTGCGAATCAGCGGCTGAAACAGATCGGTATCATAGTTGGAAGCAACGCCCTGAAGCACAGCCACGATCCGTTCAAATCCCATACCGGTATCCACATGACGCGCAGGAAGCGGCTCCAGCTCTCCGGATTCCGTCCGGTTGTACTGGATAAAGACCAAATTCCAGAGCTCGATAAACCGGGCACATCCCCCGTTCACCTGGCAGACATGGCCGGGAATGTGCTGTTTATCGCAGCGCTCGGGGCCCAGATCAATATGTATCTCGGAACAGGGACCGCAGGGCCCCGTTTCCCCCATCTCCCAGAAATTGTCCTTTTCATCGAACCGCAGAATGCGCGACGGATCAATATCGGTTTCACTTTTCCAGAGCTCTGCCGCCTCATCGTCATCCCGGAACACCGTTGCCCAGAGATGCTCTTTTGGCAACTGCCACACATCGGTCAACAGCTCCCAGGCCCAGCGGATGGCCTCTGCTTTGTAATAATCGTTAAAAGACCAGTTGCCCAGCATTTCAAAAAAGGTGTGATGGTAGGTATCCTTTCCCACTTCTTCCAGGTCATTGTGCTTGCCGCTGACACGGATGCACTTCTGGGTGTCGGCAATTCTGGGCCACTGTGGCTTCTCCAACCCCAAAAAAATATTTTTGAACTGGTTCATCCCCGCATTGGTAAACAGCAGGGTCGGGTCGTCGTAGGGAATTACCGGTGCCGATGGAACAATTTTATGATCCTTCGAACGGAAAAAATCCAGAAAGGACTGCCGTATCTCTGCATTTGTCATCTTTTTCATCGCGAAATGTACCCCTCTATCCGATGAACAATTTTCCCTCTGGAAGATCGGATTCAAATATATGGCAAAATCCATCTGTTTTTCAAAGAATTATTTTTAAAAACTTACAGGTCATCGAGCGAACTAAACTCGTTTTCACCTCCGGAGACCTCCAACTCTTCCAGCACAGTCCGCACCGTATCCCAGACGAACCCGCGGCGCAGGAGGAAATCGGCCAGCTTTTTTTTGTCCTTTGCGGATAGGGGAAAGGTTTGGTGGCGGACTTTCTGGGCAATCGCCTTTCTCGCCAGTTCCACTTCATTCACATCCCGGAAAATCCTTTCCACAACCCG
>MTOL01000059.1 GCA_002011685.1 Deferribacteres bacterium JdFR-76 | reverse complement strand
GGAACGCCCAATCTGGCTTCTCTGAGGCCCAACGTATTCACCCCCAGAGAGGCTGGTAATGATACGGCGGCCGTGGAAGAGATGAGCGTGGGAACGGCCGATCGCCACTATCAGGTAAAGGAATTCCGCGCCACGGAAGGAGGAAAAATTGAACTGACGGAAGCCGATGTAATCGTTTCCGGCGGTCGCGGAATGAAAGGACCGGAAAATTTCAAAATGCTGGAGGAACTGGCAGAATTGCTGGGCGGTGCCGTGGGAGCCTCCCGCGCCGCTGTAGATGCCGGTTGGCGGCCACATGCCGATCAGGTTGGCCAAACCGGGAAAACCGTTTCTCCAAACCTGTACATCGCGGTGGGAATTTCCGGGGCAATCCAGCATCTCGCTGGCATGTCGTCCTCTAAAGTGATCGTTGCAATCAACAAAGATCCCGAGGCGCCCATTTTTTCGAAGGCCGACTACGGCATTGTTGGAGATCTTTTCGAGGTAGTACCAAAGCTGACTGAGGAAATCCGCAAGTTGAAATCGAAGTAGGGAGGAACTCCCTCCCTGCTTCGATTTTTTACAGGGGCATGGAGGCATACGCATATGTGGGGATTACTGATCAATCGATGGTTTGCTCTTGGTTTTGCGGCGCTGGCGATGGGGTATATGCTGAGTTGTGCCGGGCTTCGGCCATCACCCAAAGAACCTGCAAAAGAAGGAGAAAAAAAACCGGTTCTCATTGAAGATCTGGACCCGGTTGAACTGGGGGATTTGAATTTCACCATTCCACCCAAAACAGTGGCAGAAGAGGATACGGTTTCCATTGGGGCGGAAGAGAGTGGGACGGCAACACCAAAGCTGCCTTCCAGTAAGCCAAGAATAAGAAAAGTACCAGGATTCCGTATTCAGATTGCGGCGGTTACTTCGCAGGAAGATGCGGCCGAAATTCAGAAACAAGCCATGTTGCAATTTGAGGATGTGAACGTATATCTGGTTTTTGAGCCGCCGTATTACAAGATCCGCGTGGGCGATTTTGAGCGGCGACACGACGCGGAAGAATTTCAGCGAAAAGCCATTGAAGCCGGCTATCGGGACGCCTGGATTGTCCGGACGGTGATCCAGAAAAAATCGCCGTGAGGAGCCATCTGAAGGGCAGGGGGCGGATTCGGAAGAAGATGGCGTAACTTTTTGTTCTTGCTGAAACGAATGTTATCTCTTTCTGCAGTTTTTGACTGTCCTGTTACATTTCCTGCTTTGTTAAACCATTGAATAACCGATACCTACGATTTTTTATTTGGAATGGGGGGGAATTTTTATTAAATTAACTTTCCGAACCAACCATTGGAGGTAGAATGTCTGGCCACAACAAATGGAGCAGTATCAAACATAAGAAAGCCAAGGTGGATGCCCAGCGGGGGCGGATTTTTACCAAGTTAATAAAAGAGATTACCGTTGCGGCACGTCTTGGGGGAGGGGATGAATCGGCCAACCCGCGCCTTCGGGCTGCGATTGCGGCAGCGAAAGCCCACAATATGCCGGCTGCCAATATCGAACGCGCTATCAAACGCGGAACGGGGGAACTTCCCGGGGTGCATTATGAAGAGGTAACATACGAAGGATACGGTCCCGGGGGAGTGGCCATCATGATTGAAGCTTTGACGGACAACAAGAACCGGACGGTCGCGGAACTCCGGCACCTGTTCAGTAAACATAATGGTAACCTGGCTGAATCCGGTAGCGTTTCCTGGATTTTTGAGAAAAAAGGCGTCATTCTGGTGAAAGCCGATCAGGTGTCCGAAGACGATCTGATGATGGTAGTGCTGGATGCGGGAGCAGAGGACATCAAAAGCGATGGCCATTCGTATGAAGTGCTAACGGAGCCGGAAAACTTTGAAGCCGTGAAAAAGGCGATTGAAGAGGCCGGCATCCCGATCGATTCCGCAGAAGTGACCATGTATCCAAAAACCACGGTGAAAGTGGAGGGCAAACAGGCCGAGCAGCTCCTTAAGCTGATGGATGCCCTGGACGACCATGACGATGTTCAGCATGTGTATGCCAATTTTGACATCGACGTGAAGCTCATGGAAGAACTGCAGCAGGAATGAGCATCCTTCGAGGCGAGCGTTGATAATAATGGGAATAGATCCGAGTCTGACGAATACCGGTTACGCATTCATCTCCCGGGAAGGAAACCGGATCCGGGCCTCAGAATTTGGAGAAATCCGTACAGCCTCCAGGAAACCGCTTCCTCTCCGATTGGCAGAAATCTATTCCAGGATTTCTCAGCTCATTCAGGAGAACCGGCCCGATGAAGTGGCCGTTGAAGAGATGTTTTATGCGGAAAATCCGCAGTCTGCCATGCGCATGGGATACGCCCGGGGTGCTGTACTGATTGCAGCGGCGCACCGTGGAGTTCCCATTGCCGAATACTCCGCCCGCGAAGTGAAAATGGCAGTGACCGGCTACGGAAATGCTTCCAAAGAGCAGGTCCGCCGGATGGTGCTTTCTCGGGTGGATCTGAACGGAGCGGAAATCGGCTATGATGTGTCCGATGCCGTAGCCGTGGCGCTCTGTCATTTGCAGCGCAAATACGGTGGACTGTAACATGCTGGCCTACGTGCGTGGAAAAGTAATGGAAAAATCGCCAACCAGGGTGGTGCTGGATGTGAATGGCGTAGGCTACGAAATTTTTGTGCCCGTTACAACCTACGAGCGCGTTCCCGCTGTAGGGCAGGAGGTGTTGCTTCATACCTATCTGCACGTGCGCGAAGACGTGATGCAGCTTTACGGATTCTGTGAACCTGAGGAGAAAGAGATTTTCGAAAAGCTTATTTCGGTTTCCGGTGTTGGGCCGCGGTTGGCCCAGGGCATCCTTTCCAAAATTTCCGCAGATCGGCTGCGCCAGGTGATTGCCGGCGGAGATGCAGCTTTGCTGGCGCAGATTCCGGGAATTGGGCGAAAAACGGCGCAGCGCTTGGTTACAGAGCTTCGTGACAAAGTGGGCGGACCGCAGCCCGTGGAAGAATGGATTACGACCGCCGATACATCGGCGGCCGAAGAGGCTGTTCTGGCGCTCATTTCTTT
>MTOL01000061.1 GCA_002011685.1 Deferribacteres bacterium JdFR-76 | reverse complement strand
AACGGAGTGAGTTTGCCGGAGCCAGCGCTATTTTTCGTACTATGGTGCGCAGCGATGTTTCAATGGAATTTGTGGTTTTATTTTTTGCCGAGGAATATGCCGGTGTAGGCTTCGACATAAAAAGTGGTGCGCTGGCCATCGCGTGTTTTGTAGGTAATTTGCCAGGCTACTTTGGTAGGATTGGAAGGGGGCCAAACCGGGTCGCCGCTCAGGCGGCAGAGGATTTTTGCAGTATTTTGAATTTGCTTTCCGCCGTTGTCTTCCGCTTTTGCCAGGGCTTCAGGTGTATCGATGTAGTTGGGCAGAATTTCCTGCAAGCCCTGCAGGTTGTCTATCGTGGTTTGGAAAGCGTATGCTCGTGTTCCTGTAACTTCCACCAGCAGCCCTTCGTTGAGACCGGGGGTGTAGTATCCGAAGATCCATGTGCCTTTGTCCCTGCGGGTCAATCGGCCGTTGCGGTCCACGCCGCCACCCGCCTCCGGAGTGTAAATGCTAACCAGGAAAGGATTGGAAAGAACCTCAAGCGCTTTGCTGCTGGCAAGCTGTTCTGCCTCTTTGGCAGTAAATCCCTTTTTGGCTTTGTTTTCCGGTTCGGTAAGCAGGCTGCAAGATAGCAAAAGAGCAATGAGGGAAATTAACGCCATAAGTCTAACTTTTCGGACCGGGAAAAAAAGAAAAAAGCGGTTTTTCCCGCAGGTTATGTTTTTTAGGCTGCCCATGTCTTTATTCGTTCCATCTTTCTTTCCTGAAAATACGTTTTGCAGATACAACGTGCAAGACTTTTGGCCACAGCGGAGGCTCTTTTCATACTGGTGCGATTGAGGGACCGCCGGCTCATTGGGCCAGTCACGGGCCAAAAACAGATCCAAAAAATTCCTCAACATGGAAGAATCGAATATCTCCAAAAATTTCAACGGGTTGGAAATTCGTGGAGGGATGGAGCAAAGGCATTGGGGAGATCTTTTTTGAAATCGTCAAAAGCCCTTGATAGTTTATGGAAAAGTTGAAAGAAGCACAGGTGGGAAATGGACTTGTTGCAGCGCATTCTGAAAGAGGGAATTTCGTACGAGGCCTTTCTGCGATCCATTGAAGAGAAGGTGGCGGAAGGGAAATGCCAGGGACGCGAAGAATGTCTTCCCTTAAATCTTCAACGCATGCGGCGGATTGGCCGGACCTTCCGGATACCGGAAGAATTCTGCCAATGGGTTTCTCGTCTCCATCGCCCGCAGGTTTGGATGGTTCTCACGGAAGACTGGTGCGGCGATTCGGCCCAAACCCTCCCGTACATCGCCAAGATTGCGGCATGCAGTTCCCAAATTCAGCTGAAAATTCTCGCCCGTGATGAGCATCCGGATGTCATGAACCTATTTCTGACAGACGGGAAGCGAAGCATTCCCGTACTTGCCGCTTTTGACGGCAGTGGCAACCTCCTTTTCCGCTGGGGACCGCGCCCGCGGGAGGCAGCAGAAATTTTTGCCAGGGCCATTGCCCGGGGAGCTTCCAAAGACCAGGCACTGCTGGAACTTCATACCTGGTACAGCAAGAACCGGGGCCGGGCCGTGCTGGCAGAATTGGCCGAAAAACTGATGCCCTGGCTTCCGGCCAGAGAGGTTCCTTCTATGGTTTAAAAGCCCCCCGCTTGGCCGGTTCTAACACCCAAAACGGCAGAGACCGGCAAAAGGCGCATTCTTCACAGATTGGTGGCGGTGAGGTGGAAAATCATCTTCCAAACAGGAGGAAACTTTAGCACAAGTCAACCAAACTGGTTTTTGAAAGGTTCCAAGGATGATCGGTTACCGGTTTACCCGGTTTATCCCCAGTCAGGGGAATAGAGGTACTTTTGAATCGCTTCGACGCATCTTTCTGGAGTTACTTCTCCGGACGGCCGGCGATGTAAATGAAGCGCTTCACTGGATGCATATCCTTGACCGCGAGCATCGTTTTACCACTCCTGAATATGGAATGGCGGACTTTATTGAGGAGCTGAGAGAGAAAGGATATATCCGGGAGAGGGCCGGAGATCCCGGGAGGTGGCAGCCAACATCCATAGCGGAGCGTACCATCCGCCAGCGATCGCTTGAGGAAATCTTCCGGATGCTGCGGAAAGCGGGGCGCGGACAGCACCGGACTCCTTACAGCGGCCGCGGGGATGAAGCAACGTCAGAAATGCGGCCCTTCCAGTTTGGAGATGCTCTGGAACAAATTGCTGTAACCGAGTCGCTGAGGAATGCCCAGATCCGCCACGGTATTCACGAGTTTATGCTGACGGAGGAGGATCTGGAAGTCCGGGAGACGGAGCACCGGAGTCAGACCTCCACCGTTCTGCTAATTGATATTTCCCATTCCATGGTGCTGTATGGGGAGGATCGTATTACTCCAGCCAAGAAAGTAGCGCTGGCTCTGGCCGAGCTGATAAAAGTTCGCTACCCTCAAGATGCGCTTGACGTGGTCGTGTTTGGCAATGATGCCTGGCAGATTGACCTGAGGGAACTCCCGTATCTGGACGCCGGACCTTACTACACCAACACAGTGGCCGGGCTTCAACTGGCACTCAGTCTTCTCCGGCGGAAAAAACATCCCAATAAGCAGATTTTTATGATTACTGATGGCAAACCCACCTGTATCCGCGAAAAGGGACGCTATTACCGGAACCCGTTTGGGCTGGATCGTCGCATTGTCAGCCGAACGCTAGACCTGGCTGCTGTTTGCCGGCGGCGCGGCATCGTCATTACAACCTTCATGGTGGCACAGGATCCGTATCTGCAGGAATTCGTACACGAATTTACGCGGGTAAACCGCGGCCGGGCCTATTACACCCGCCCTGAAAAACTGGGCGAATATCTTTTTGAGGATTTTGTACGCAACCGCCGGAAACATCTCCGGTAGGGCACGGGAATTTCAAATGTATTTGATGTGGAGGCAGGATGAATGATAAACAGCTCCTTTCGGCAAAAACGCTGGGGGAACTTAAGAAAGCAGGTTACCGGAGCCGTCCCATTAAAGACGAGCTGAGAGAAAACCTGATTGTCCGGCTCCGTAAAAAACAGCCGGTATTCGGTGGCATCTTCG
>MTOL01000060.1 GCA_002011685.1 Deferribacteres bacterium JdFR-76 | reverse complement strand
GAATTTTGCGGATCAGCCAGGAGGCCAGAAGTATGCTCAGGATGGTTCCCACCAAATAGCTGAGCGTGACTTTCTGGTATTCTTTGGTTGTGGATACAAAGCCGATGACCTGCCAAACCATGGAAACGCCCCAGAAGGTAAGCACGCCGGCAATGCGGTAGAGAACGGGATGGGCTATCGGTACAGTTAGCTTCATGGTTGCGTAAAATGGAATACTGAATCCCAGGGCTACGACGGAAACAACTGCCAGCGAGGTGATAAACCCGGGAAAGATGTGGTCAAAATCGCGGGTGAAATGTTTATCCGCAACGTAGCGGGTAAAAACGAGTTGGAAAGGGCCGGTCAGAATGAGCGTGAAGGCAAAAGTGTAGACCACGGTAACCGTAAATAGGCGGAACGGGCCTTCTTGAAGCATACCATAACTTAGCCAGGCGATCACGCCCACCGTGATAATTGTTAGCAGTAAAGGTCCGGCAGCCAGAACGGTGCCGTACAAAAAGGCGCGGATGGTGGATGTAAGGGTTCCTTTCTGTAGCAATTTTTGCAGTTCAAAACTTACGCCCGCCATGCCGCCTCCCTTCTTTCGAGGTATTCCTGGTAAAGACTGCGATACCGATTCATCAGGCGGTCCCTATCGTAAATCTCTTTGGCCCTTTCTCGTGCCCGTTGAATACACCCTTCCCGGAAAGGCTGATCGGTAAGAAATTTGATTACACCTTCCGCCAGTTTCTCCGGACTTTTTGGAGGTACCACAATGCCGTCGCTCTGGAGAATGTCGGGGACATCGCCAACTTTTGTGGCCACGATGGGAACACCGGCCAGCATTGCTTCAATCAAGCTGAGAGGCTGTGCCTCTTTCACGCTGGTGAGACACAAAACATCCAGCCTGGGCAGGTATTCTTTCACATCCACCTTGCCGGTGAAAATGGCACTTTCTTTCAGTTCCAGAATGTCCACCAGCATGAGGAGCTCTTTGTAATATTCCGGTTCTTCGTCCTGTGGTCCAATGATATAAAAGCGGGCGTCGGGAAAGCGGTCTTTAATGATGCGCGCCCCAAGGAGAAATGTTTTAATGTCTTTGATAGAAACAATGCGGCCGATNAATCCCACGGCTGGATTGCCGGATGTTTTCCGTTTTAGCTGGAGGAATTCCTTCACGGGAACGCCATTGGGAATGATCATACATTTTTCCGCCGGGGCGCCAAGCTGGATCTGGATTTCCTGGTTCTGGCGGAAAAGGGCGATAATCCGGTCGGCATAGGTGTAGGCGATCCGGGCCAGGCCGTGAAAGCTTTTTTTCCACATCCTTTTCTGATAGCCGGGAAAAATGTCAGACTGGTTGACTTCGATTTCCCGCTCTTTGGCGTAGATACCGTGTTCAGTGAGGAGAAACGGTTTACCGGTTTCGATTTTTGCTTTTGCCCCCAGCATGCCGGCATACCCGGTGGAAATGGCATGATACAGATCGGCTTCCGGTACTTTTGCCTGCATCAACAGGAAAAGCGGAATGTGAATGGCGCGCCAACCCCAGTAATAATCCACGAACGGTGTGACGGGGTGATTGCGGTTGTAGCGGTTGCGCAGAAGTTGCCAGCTTTCCAGGTCACGGAACCAGTTTTCCGGCCCAAGCGCCCGCGGGTTATCCGGCGAAAACTGCCAGCAGAACCGGTCAAATCCTTCAGGCGCACCCTTTTCAAGCCTTTCGTGAAACCGGAAAATTTCCTGCCACTGCTTCTTGTGCAAACGCCGGCGCGGAGTGAAGCGCAGTTTATCGGCCAGAGAAACTTCCCGGACGCCGACCACATTTCTGGGAAGCTCGAACCGGTAAGGCTGATCCCGTTCCGGGACCACCGTCCACAGAAGGAACTGGAAATCGCTCAGCTCAGAAATGAGCTGGTGTACCCAAACCGACACGCCTCCCACAATGTACGGGTAAGCCCCTTCAATAATCAGGCAGATTGTTGGCCGTCCACCTCTGCGCTCATGTTCTGAATTAAATTTATTCATGGTTTCCTCAAAACCCGTTTAGTCATTTTGAAACCGTATCCGCCTCTGAATCAGAATCACAAATGAAAGCGCAATACCCAAAAATAGAAATAGCCGGACTTTGCCATAGAAATAGGCCAGTTGCCCCACAGGATCGATCTGGATAACCGTGTAGTTTCTCAAAAAAGGCCGGATCGTCAGAGTTCCGCTGGATTTGGCCCGGGCATAAACCACTTCCTGTTTGAAAGGCAATTTGGTGGCAAGGGCGAATGCCCGCCCCCTCCGGTCCGGTCCAATGTGTGGATATCCCCGGACTGTAATCCGGTAAGTGCTGCCAGCTGGAATGTCCGCCAGGGAAATCAGAGATCTTCCGTAGCCAAAGGCCCATACCCGGATGGCTCCTTTTTCCACTTTCATGGAATCAACCCAGGCACGCGCCTCAACGAGATAGGGCCGTGGCGATTGTCCCTTTGCTTCCTTTAGCAGATGAAGCCGGTGTTCCCGGTGGGAATCCAGATGAATCAGAAGTTCCTGGCCACTCCGGCGGTAACCCAGGATATGCCGGGATTTTACCAAATCGGGAACACCCATGGAAGCGGGAATGCGCAGTGTTCGGATCTGCCCCGCGGTGCGAATGTTCCAGACTTGAGCGTCGGTTCGGGATATGCTAGCGCTGAGAAAATCATGGACCATCTCGATGTACTGCGAGGTATAAATGAACGTCCAGGGCTGTGTTTGTGCCCAGCGGAATACATCCCTTAAAGCGTCCCAGGAAGGTTCGTACTGCAGACTGTAAAAGTGAAAGTAGATGTTGGCGGGAATTTGATTCGGCGGACGGTTTGTAAACTCCAGTGATTTGATTACATCGCGGAAACCGCCAAGGTTACCGCGCCAACGAAATGTGAACTCGTATTCGTTGCTGATCCGTGAATTGATGCGGATCCGGTTTCCAATTTGTGAATAGGGCGGTGCAAAGTTTGTAAGTGAAGGCGCCTTTTCGTACAGTTTTCCGGCAATTCCATTGATAGCCAGCAATCCTTTCCGGGCTGCTAGCTCCAGATGGGCGGGAGTGGGATTGCACATT
>MTOL01000458.1 GCA_002011685.1 Deferribacteres bacterium JdFR-76 | reverse complement strand
GAACGCCGAATGGCTGAAGGTGAACGGATACCTGGATTAGTGCCGGAGTGTCTGTTTCCCACTTTTTTCATCGCGCTTTGGATCACAACAAGTGTCGGATACACAAAAGAGCCGAAAGAGACCTCCCCCAAGCGCAACGGCTCCGGACATAGCTTTCCGCCAGTGTGTTGGCCTCTTACTTTTCGACCGCAGGGTCGCGCAGCTACTTCCTCCAACCGGGAGTTTCTAAGGGAACTTTACTTCTTTTGATCATTCTGCCGAAACAGGACGAGATTCGTTTCGGCCAGTACAGGATAGGGCGGTGAAGGATACAAGCGCCTTCTGGGTGTGTTCCTGCGGTTGTTGAGAGGATATCATCAGGGCGGGGAAAAAGGGGCAATATTGGGGCTGAAGTTGAGCCCATGAGGGGGGAGATTCCTTTTTTCTGCCTTCCGCGGGAAGGGTTTCTGCAGCAATGAGGGAAAAGACACAGCGAGCGGAGCCGCCATTCATTCCGGACGTCCCCTCCCCAGGTCAGGCGTCTTACGCCAATGGGTTGCGATCATTTTTTTCGCAGCCAAAAAATTAGCGGGTCAAACATTAAAGCGCAGCGCGCTGTTGACGATATTTATTCTGGGAAGGTCTGTGCGCTTATCCGGGGCAGGGGGGATTTGCGCAGGCGCGTGAATCAAAAAGACTTTTGATGGTTTCTGTCATGATACCTTGCTAAATTTTGATAGTCGAAAAAAATGCGGTAGATAGATGAAAAAATTTTTGCACTTCTGGTTTGCCATAATTTTTGTTCTGCTTTTGCCCGATTTTTGCACCTCTCAGCCCGCGAAAGCCAATGGTCTTTATGTCGTAGAACCTGCCGGAGCGTTTACCGGTTATGAGAGCGACGGAATGAGGAATGGGATTGTAACCCGTATTTTTGATACCATTTTTGGGCGTACTTCTTTCCGGTTAAAAGTCCCATTTGCCGTGCTCGCCCTGGATTCAACACGCTGGGTTGTGCTGGACCAGGGGTTGCAGGCAGTTATTTTTGTAGACCACAGACGGAAGCGACAGAAAATCATCCTTGGACCTAAAGGGATACGGTTTCCATCTCTCATTGCCGTAACCTGGGATGGAAAACGGTATGTGTATTTTACCGATTCCAATCTCGGGCGCATCTTCCGGTTTTCGGTAGGAAAGCTGAAACTGGAAGTTGTAAATCAGGACAGTGTTCTTCACCAGCCTACAGGCATCGCTTTTTCGGCAAAAGAACAGTGCCTGTGGGTGGTGGAGACGAAAAAGCACCGCTTGGTGAAGCTGAGTCCCGATGGGAAAATTCTGGCCGCTGTGGGACGGCGTGGTACGGAACCGGGAGAGTTCAATTATCCTATGGCGGTGGCCACGGATTCGGCCGGGCGCATTTATGTCATCGACGCCATGAATTTCCGCATTCAGATTCTTGATTCTCGGGGAAACGTCGTCCGTGTTTTTGGTGAGGCCGGAGACGCCACGGGCTATTTTTCCCGTCCAAAAGGGATTGCCGTGGACCACTATGGCCACATTTACGTAACCGATGTGCTTTTTCATACTGTGCAGATCTTTGGTGAGGACGGTTCATTTCTGTACAACTTTGGCAATCAGGGTCATTCACTGGGTCAGTTCTGGATGCCCTCTGGCATTTACGTGGATGAAGCAAACCGGATTTATGTCGCCGATACGTACAATTCTCGGGTGCAGGTCTTCCGGTTACGGAGGAGGAGCGATGAACAGTAAGTTCGCGGTTGCTGGGTGGTTAATTTTTGGTGTTCAAGTGGCTCTGGCACAGTCTGTAGCCGATACACCGCACAATCTTTCGGCGTCCAGTGGGAACCCAATCCGCGCGGTATCCGAAACGCGGATCTGCGTGTTTTGCCATACTCCTCATTCGGAGAGTCCGAGAAAGCCGCTGTGGAACAGGCCGGATCCCGGTATGACATATACGCCCTATAGCAGTTCCACGGCGGCGGCATCGCCGGGGCAGCCCACAGGAGCATCCATTCTCTGCCTATCCTGTCATGATGGGACCATAGCTCTTGGCAGCCTGTTGAGCAGTCCGAGCCAGATCGAATTTGTGAACGGTGTGACGACGATGCCGGCGGGGTCGTCGAATCTGGGGAAAGATCTGTCGGATGACCACCCCATTTCGTTTGCTTACACTTCTTCTCTGGCGGTGTTGAATCCGGAGCTGGCAGATCCTGCCTCACTGCCTTCCGAGCTTCAGCTGGATGAGAATCAGCATCTGCAGTGTACTACCTGTCACGATCCGCATGATAATACCAAAGGCAATTTTCTGACCCTGACCAATCAGTATTCACAAATCTGTGTGCAGTGTCATCAAAAACAGGACTGGAGTTCCTCCATCCATGCTTCGTCATCGGCCACTTGGAATGGTAATGGGAATGATCCCTGGTTCCACACGCCATACGGAACAGTAACGGAAAACGGATGTGAAAACTGTCACAATCCTCATCAGGCAGGGAGTCATGCACGGCTTCTGAACTATAGTGACGAGGAGTCAAACTGCATAACCTGTCACAACGGTAATGTTGCTTCTTCGGCGGTGGATCAGGATTTTGCCAAAACCTACCGTCATGATGTGTACGGTTATAGCGGCATTCATGATCCCAATGAAAATGCTCTGGTGGATACTCGGCATGTGGAATGTGTGGACTGTCACAACCCGCATACCACCAGCAGCGGTTCGGCCACAGCTCCGGATGCATCCGGTCCTATTCAAGGGGTCAAAGGGATTGATACCCAGGGCAACGAAGTGCCATCCATTCAGTATCAGTACGAGCTGTGCTATCGCTGCCATTCAGACAATGCTGACAAACCGGGAAGTTCAACGCCCCGCCAGATTGAGCAGGACAACGTGCGGCTGGAGTTTGATCCGGGAAATCCCTCATATCATCCCATCGAAGCGCCCGGGAAAAACAATAACGTGCCAAGTTTGATTTCGCCCTATACGGAATCCAGCATCATCTACTGCACTGATTGCCATGCTTCTGACAACGGAAATGGATCTGCGCCGCATGGTTCCGTGTATCCGCACCTCCTTAAAT
>MTOL01000149.1 GCA_002011685.1 Deferribacteres bacterium JdFR-76 | reverse complement strand
ATAAATTATCAACCGGATCTCTTTCTGATCTATATGGGACATAATGAGTTTTACGGAGCGTTTGGAGTGGGATCGACTGAAAGGCTGGGCCGCAACCGCAGCCTGGTTTTACTTTACCTGAAGCTAAATAGGCTGCGCATTTTTCGCTTGCTACGCAGCGCTTTTTCCTACCTTGCCGGTCTTCTGGATTCGGATCGGTTTGCAGGGCGAAGTAGAGCTACGCTTATGGAAAATATGGTGGAAAACAAAGAAATCCGTCTCGATTCGGAAGAGTACAGGATTGCACGGGAAACGTTCCGCAAGAACTTGCAGGCGATTCTTCGCATTGCCCGGTCGGCAGGAGCACATGTTTTTCTTTGTACTTTGGTCCGGAACGAAAAAGATCAGCCCCCTTTTGTGTCGCTGTTCCGCTCAGATTTGCCCGACCGACTCAGAAAAGAATGGAAACGCTGTTACGCTATGGCGCAGCATATGCAAAAAGAAGGAGATGTGACAGGAGCGATAGCCAGGTTGATGGAAGCGTTGAGTATCGATTCTACCCGCGCGGACGGACTCTTTTTAATGGGACGTCTGGAACTTTCCAGGGGGAATGTGGGGAAGGCCCGACGGTATTTGGCACGGGCGGCCGACCTCGATGCTTTGCGCTTCCGTGCAACAGCTGAGTGGAACCGGATCATTCGCCAGGTTGCAGAGGAAGAGGGTGTTTCTCTCATTGATATCCGGACTGCCTTTGAAGAGAATTCGCCGCAAGGAATTCCCGGCAATGAATTGCTGTACGAACACCTGCATCCTAATTTTCGTGGCTATTGTCTTATGGCTCAAACCATTCTTGAGGCCATGAAACGCGAGGGGGTTGTACTTCCTTCTTCAAAATGGCCCCTCATTCCCAAAATCCAGGAGCGGGAGTGGATGCAACTGGCCGGGGTAACAGATGTTGATATTCGCCTTGCAGATTGGCGTATCCGGCGTCTGACATCCCGTTGGCCGTTCCGCAAAGATATCCGTCCCCGCCAACTTCGTCCAAAAACGTGGATGGACTCTCTGGCAGTGGCCTACCTGGAACACCGGATTCCCTGGAATCAGGTACATTACCGGGCTGCAGAACATTACCGAACATCTGCTAAACCGGATTCCGCCATTGCGGAGTATTTGGCTGTCGCCCGGGTGCGGCCAGATGCCTATTACCCTCTGTACCAGGCCGGTGTTATTCTGCTTGAACAGAAACGCCCGGCGGAAGCCATATCCTATCTCAAAAAAGCATGGCAGCTGAACCGAATGTCGCCGTATACCGGGTACCGTCTGGGAACTGCTCTTTTGCTGACCGGACGGGCCAGCGAGGCAAAGGAAATTCTCGAAAGTGTTTTACAGCTTGAAAAGAATCGTTCTGTTCTCAAAAAAGAAGAACAGGTGCGTTTGCATTATGCCCTGAGCCTTGCCTATATTCAGGTTAATGAATACCCGAAGGCCATAGATCTGCTGCGGTGGCTGCAGAAAAGCGCACCTTCTTTTCGGCCGGCAGGCATTTTACTGAAAAAGCTGGAGAGAGGTGAAAAAATCCATGTGGAATTCCAGAATTGAAGGACGCCGGGTAGGAAAGGGACGGCGAATCTGGCAGACCTGGAAGAGACTGGCCCACCGGATTGGGGTATTGAATAGTTATTTGTTGTTGACCCTTTTTTACTTGATTCTTATTGGGCCTGTTTCGGTTCTTGCGAGATTATTTGGAATGGACTGGCTGGGAGAAAGCCCTGCCGATCGCAATCAATCTACGTGGATTGCAAAAGAATCAAGAGAGCAAACCCTTGCTGAGTACGAAAAGCCCTATTGAACCGTTTTATTGGGGCAATGAAGCGGCATATTCTGGACCAATCGCAGGAGTAGGTATACATGGCCACTTATGTTTTGGGAATTTCGTGTTTTTACCATGATGCGGCAGCGGCGCTGGCAAAGGACGGTGAAATTATTGCCGCGGCACTGGAGGAGCGTTTTACAAGGATTAAGCATGATTTTTCTTTTCCAAGAAATGCGATCCGCTTTTGTCTGGAACGTGCTGGCATCTCGGCCAGGCAGCTGGATTACATAGTTTTTTATGACAAGCCTTTCGTGAAATTTGAAAGGATTCTTTTTACTGCTATGGCAACCTTTCCCCGCGGAATCCGTCCGTTTCTTCAGGCAATGCCCCTCTGGCTCAAGCAAAAGCTGTGGGTGCGGAACATCATCCGGAAAGAGGTGGAGGCGGACTGTCCCATTCTTTTCACAGAACACCATGAATCCCATGCGGCCAGTGCCTTTTACTGCTCTCCGTTTGAGCGTGCAGCCATTTTAACCGTCGATGGGGTTGGAGAATGGGCCACAGCCACAATGGCCGTTGGCGAAAAGAATAGGGTTGAAATTCGAAAGGAAATCCGTTTTCCCAATTCTCTGGGCCTGTTTTATAGTGCTATAACGTACTACCTGGGGTTTCGAGTTAACGACGGGGAGTATAAGGTGATGGGGCTGGCGCCCTATGGCAAACCCAGGTATCTTGAACACATGCGTGAACTTCTTTCTCTGCACCCAGATGGTAGTTTTTCGGTGAATTTGCGCTATTTCACATATCATTACGGCTTGAAAATGGTAGGCCGTAAATTTGAGCGACTTTTTGGCCAGAAACGCCGCGAACCGGAAAGTCCAATTACTGCATTTCATAAGGATGTGGCGGCATCCGCTCAGGCGTGGTTGGAAGAGGTGCTGATGGCGATGGTGCGCAAAACATTTGAAGAAACGAAACAGCCTTATTTATGCATGGCGGGTGGCGTTGCGTTAAACTGTGTGGCGAATGGGCGGATTCTCCGGGAAGGGCCTTTCCGGGACCTTTTTGTTCAGCCGGCAAGTTCGGATGCCGGGGGAGCTGTTGGGGCTGCGCTGTTTGTCTTTCACCATTTGCTTGGACGCAAAAACCGAACTCCGCTCTCCCACGTGTTTCTTGGGAGTGTCTTCCCGCCTTCCGAGACGGAGGCGTTTCTTAAGAAAACAGGGGTCAATTATGAAAAACTGGAGGAGGAGATTCTGATTCGCCGCACGGCCGATGCTTTGGCAG